>CAMBEI010000037.1 GCA_945865645.1 Chitinophaga pinensis
TTTGATTTTGTTTTTTTATATGATGCTGAAGATTGCGCAAATATTGCTGTAGGTAAAATAAAAAATATACCTAATACAAGTATATAAAAAGTTCGACTAATCCCTCCCCCATTTTTTACTTTATATTTAGTCATAATAATTAAAGTTACTTAAAATTAACAAAGTAAAGAATTTCACTTATCTAAAAAATATTTATTAATAAGTAGTTTATCTATAGTATGTGCATCTTAATAAAATTTTATATGCCCATATATACCTGCACAAGAAAAATACTTTAATCTCCCCTTTATTATTCAATAATTTTAGTCCAACCCTTCAACTATTAAAAAAAGGAATTAATTTATACAAAGATGAAGACCGTTTATGGGTCATTAAGATAAGCATAAGTAACGGAAGGGGCAAATTATGTCTGCATCTTATAGACAACCTTAATTATTTTATTGACACAACATTAGACACTACGTTCTATTTAAGACATAGGGATGACGAATTTAGTTTAAAGAATGTTTTACGGCTGGATTTACTAACTAATACTGACAACTGTATAATTATTGTAAAAAATACTATTCTTACAATAACAGAAGCTGATTTAGAAAAAAAATTTCCCTAAAAAAAGATGAAATTGTAGTTAGCCCCACGCACATACTTATATATTTGCATGGGCGTTTAACGTATCATTTAGGACAAATTAAAATCACAGACGATTGCTGGATTAAGAAACAATACGAGAAATTTTTTGCTCAAGCAACATCAGATCAGCAAATACAAAAGCCGTTACGGCCTCTAAAATTACCGGCACACGTAATGCAATGCATAGGTCGTGGCGCCCTTTTACAGAAAAATTCTCTACCTGATTTGTTTTCATATTTAAGGTAAGCTGCTCAATGGGGGTAGAGGATGTCGGTTTTATAGCAATACGAAAAAGCAATTCATTACCATTGGTTATGCCTCCTACAATACCGCCTGCGTGATTGGTAAAAGTTTTACCGGTTTTATTTTCGATGGCATCGTTATGCTCACTGCCAAACATTTTTGCTGCAGCAAACCCAGTTCCAAATTCAATTCCTCTTACAGCAGGTATGGCAAAAACGGCATGACTGATCAATGCTTCTGCAGAATCAAAAAATGGCTCTCCCAATCCAACAGGCAATCCATTTACTTTACATTCAATAAGGCCTCCAATGCTATCTTTAGCATCAAATGCTTTTTGTAGTCCTTTGTCCAAATCTGTTTCACCAGCAATTTCTAAAATGGAAGTCACCACATTAATTCCATTCATTAATTTTTTTGCCACTACTCCAGCCGCTACTAAACAAAGGGTTAATCTGCCGCTAAAATGCCCACTACCTCTATAATCTTCGTTACCGCCAAACTTTGCTGCTGCTACAAAATCGGCATGACCTGGCCTTGGCACGGCACGCTGTTTTTTATAATCAGTACTACGGGTATTATTATTTTCAAATATGATTGTTATTGGAGCACCGGTTGTTTTACCATTAAATAAACCCGTTTTTATTTGTGGAATATCATCTTCACTTCTTGGTGTAGTACCTATTGCACCGGGTTTTCTTCTTTCAATATCTGTAACAAAATCTGCAACAGATAGAGGCAAGCCTGCTGAGCAACCATCAATAGTTAAGCCCACACAATCGCCATGCGATTCGCCAAAAATATGTACTCTAAATATACGACCAAATGAATTCAATATTTATTAATTTATGATAAAGATACATCAGCGGTCAAGAATTTCAAATCTTCATAAAAACCTGGATAAGATTTATTTACAGCTTCAGCGTCTTCAATAATTGTTTTTCCTTCAGCTTTTAAAGCTGCCACAGCACAGGCCATTGCAATGCGGTGATCATGATGACACTTTACTGTAGCACCCTTAACGCCGCTTCCACCTTCAATCATCATCAAATCATCTTGTAATTTTATGCGTATGCCCATTTTATTAAAAGCTTCCTGCAAAGTAAGCGCGCGGTTGCTTTCTTTGTAAAATAAACGACTTACCCCCTCAATAACGCTAGTGCCATTGCAATAAGCTGCCAATGCTACAAGCGGGGGAAAAAGATCAGGACAATCTGTGGCATTAAAGTGAAAAGGCTTACCGCCTGAAGCGAAAGCGCTGTTTATTACTATTTTATTTTTTTCAATAGAAATACTTGCACCACAATCCATCAAGGCTTGCAAAATGGCTTTATCCGCCTGAGTCGAACAAACATCTAACCCTTTTACAGTAATACCTCCAGCGATAGCGCCTGCTACTAATAAAAATGATGCCCCACTCCAATCTCCTTCTACTGTATATCTTAAACGCTTATATGCAGTTGTATAGCTAAGCTGCATAGGAGTTATTACAAATTGTTCGTAATTTTTATTTTCAATATAAAAACCAAACTCTTTTGCCATTTGTAAAGTGAGATCAATGTATGGTTTACTTTTTAAATTTTTAACTGTAATGGTCACTGGTTTTGTTGCAGCTTTTGCAAGAGCTATTAATAAGCCAGTTAAAAACTGAGAGCTTAACAAACCATCAATAGTAATATCGGTAGGCTGTAAAGGGCCTTTTATTTTAAAAGGAAGATACCCTTTATTGGTTTGAATTGAAACGTCTAATTGAGGCAATACTTCTTCAAAAAAATGCATTGGTCGTTTGAGTAAACTACCTTTGCCATTTATTATAATTTCTACTGAAAATAAGGCGGAAATTGCAGTAAACATACGAATAGCCAAGCCACTTTCTCCACCATCCAATAGTCCTCCAATTAGGTTACTATTTTTGGAATTTATAAATTCTGTACCTATTATTGTTAAACTATCATCTGTGTTAATATTAATTACTGCACCTAAATTTTTAATGATTTCAAGTGCAGCTAAATCATCATTGCTTTTGCCGTAATTTATTAATGTTGTTTCTCCTTTAGTGAGCAAGGCTAGCGCACAAGCTCTTTGCATACTACTTTTAGAAGCAGGTGTAGTTATCGTGCCCAAAATAGCAGAAGGCTTAATGATTGCAATCACTATATTGTTTCTTTAATATTATTTTCTAGATCGGATAAGCTAATAAATTTTATTTGTGCATGGCCAATACTTTTTAATAGAATAAAATGAACCCCGTTATTCATACATTTTTTATCCATTTTTAATATTTCAAAAAACTTTTGATGGTCAAATTCCATATTAATGGGTAAATGATAGGCCGTCAACAACCTTATAATTCTAGCAGTAGCATCCTGGCTAAAATTATTTAATTTTTCCGATAAATTACAGGCTGCAACCATACCAATACTCACCGCATGGCCATGTGGTATACCGTATAAGTTTTCAATAGCATGGCCAATAGTATGACCAAAATTTAAAAATTTTCTTTCCTCTTTTTCAAATTCATCCTCGGCAACAATTTGCGATTTTATTAATACATTTTTTTCGATAAGCTCTGCTATTAATTTTCTATCTGTTTTATATTGATGGAAAGTGTATTTTTCCAAATCAGAAAACATAACTGCATCTTTTATACAGGCATGTTTAATAATTTCTGCAAAGCCATTGACCCATTCTTTAGTTGGGAGTGTTTCTAAAAAATTATAATCATAAAAGATAAATTCGGGCTGGCGAATAGTTCCAATCATATTTTTATACACCCCAACATCTATTCCATTTTTTCCGCCAATGGCAGCGTCCACCATGGCTAATACAGTAGTAGGTACCAACCCAAATGATAGCCCTCTCATATAAACAGCTGCTATATAGCCCGTAATATCTGTAACAACTCCGCCCCCTAGGCCAATCAAAAAGGTATTTTTATGCGCTCCTAATTTTATTAGCTCTTCTATTATATAATCAACAATAGACTGGTTTTTATGCGCTTCGCCTGCGGCAAACTTTATGACAGGAAATTTTTTTATCTCTTTTTCGTAATGTGTATAAAGAACCTCATCTGTAATTATGACAATCTGTTGATCAGTAAGCAATTCTTGAATATCTGAAAATTCAGCATCAAAATAACAGCTTACTTTTTTTTGTGAAAATAGATATTCAATTTTATACATACTATTTATTTAAGAACAAGGAACTTTAATCATGTGTTCATTACTTTATTTTGATGTTGTATACTTTCCAAATGCACGGCATCTAAATATCTAATAATAAATTCATTGGATAAGCCCAATTGCTCTCCCTTTTTAAAAGCACTTTCTAAAATATCATTCCAACGTCTGGTTTGTAAGATGGTTATGTTATTATCTTTTTTATATGCCCCAATTTTATCAGATAATTTCATTCGTTGCCCCATCAAGGTTATCAACTCGTCATCTAATTGGTCAATTTGTTCTCGTAAAGTAGCAAGTGCAGTTATAAATTCTTGTTCACTTGAATTTCCATGACGCCATGTAAGGGCGTTTAGTAGTTCCATTAATCTATCTGGCGTTACTTGTTGTTTAGCATCACTCCATGCATTATCAGGATCAATATGACTTTCTAACATAAGTCCATCAAAATCAAGATCAATACTTTTTTGTGCAATGGATTGTAATAAGATGCGATCGCCACAAATATGAGATGGGTCGCATATTAAAGGCATGTTAGGGTATCGTCTTTTCATCTCTATTGGCAAATGCCACATGGGCGCATTGCGAAACTCTGTATTACCATAGGCCGAAAATCCGCGGTGTATCATACCTAATTGCTCAATACCCACTTGTTGTAAGCGCTCAATAGAGCCACTCCACAATTCTATATCTGGATTAATTGGATTTTTTATAAAAACAGGAATTTTAACCCCGCGCAAGGCATTAGCAAGTTCCTGCACACTAAATGGATTTACTGTTGTTCTGGCCCCTATCCAAAGTATATCAACTTCAAATTTCATAGCTTCTTCCACATGCATTGCTGTTGCAACTTCTATAGTTGTAGGTAAACCAGTAATTTTTTTTGCACTTAATAACCAAGGCAATGCAATAATACCATTCCCTTCAAACATACCTGGTTTGGTTCGAGGCTTCCAAATACCTGCACGCAACACATCTACTTTACCTGTTTTAGCAAGACGGATAGCTGTTTCAATCATTTGCTGCTCCGTTTCGGCACTACAGGGACCACTAATAATAAACGGACGCTTATCCCATTTTTCTTGCATTAATAATTTCATTGCTTACACTTCGGTTTGTGTAGTAAAATTAGTTTTATGTTAGCAGTTTTAAGTAATTATATTTAATGATATTTATTGTTATACAAAAAAATACCCCTCTTAATATTAAGAGGGGTAAATGATTGCTTGTCAAAATAAATTTTTTACAGTTCCGGTTAGAACACGAGCAATCAGGCTTAACCGGTGCTTAATTACTTTGTTGCTTCAGCAGCAGGAGCAGCAGGAGCAGCAGTAGTATCAACAGCTACTGGAGTAGTAGTATCAACAGCAACTGGAGCAACAACTGTTGTATCAACAGCAGGAGCTGTTTCTTCACCACCATTACAAGCTGCAAAAGATACTGATACGATTGCAAGAGCTAAGATTACTTTTTTCATTTTTTTGGTTTTTTTAATTTTTAAAAATTATAATTTGATATTTATACCAAAAATAACAAAAGGTAACCCAATTTTTAAAAAAAGTTTATTTTCGTGACCAATGGGTTACCATTTATAAGTAAACGTATTAATATTTAGTTAGTGAGTAATTTAGAACAAGAAAAGCAATTATTGGCAGGGTTAGCTTTAAATGACAGCATAGTTATTGAAGCTATTTATCGTGATAATTACCCAATAATACAGGCTCTTATACTTAATAACAACGGGAATAGCGATGAAGCTAGAGATATTTTTCAGGAAGCGATGGTTGTTATTTACGAAAAAGCCGTTTCAGGTAATTTTGAGCTCAATTGCCAACTAAAAACTTATCTATACTCGATTTGCAGGCGACTTTGGTTAAAAAGATTACAACAATTACAACGCTTTGGAAACTTGATTGAACATTTAGAGGAAACGGTAGTTGTTGAAGAAGACCTAGAATTACACGAAAAGCACAATGCCGATTTTATTATGATGGAAGAGGCCATGAATAAGATAGGCGAACCTTGTAAAAGTTTGTTAGAAGCCTATTATATACAGAAAAAGAATATGCAAGAAATAGCAACAGATTTTGGATACACCAATTCAGATAATGCAAAAACACAGAAATACAAGTGTTTAATTAGACTAAAGAAGTTGTTTTTTGCACAATACAAAAACGGATAATAACATGGATGAATTATTACTTATAGAAGCAGTTGAACGTTATATTAACGGAGATATGACCCCAAAGGAACAAGTTTTTTTTGAAGAAATTAGAAAAAACAATCCAACTATTGACCAAATGATAGTTGAACATACTTTTTTATACCACGAACTGACCAAGCAGGCTAATATTAAAGCCTATAAACATTCTCTATACGAGGTTGAAAATAAATTATCTGAAGAAGGGTTTATAAGTAAAGCAAAGTTGTATAGCAAAGCAAAAGTTGTATTTTTTTGGAAAAAATACAAACGTAATATTGCTGTTGCAGCTTCTATTGCAGGTTTAGTTTCAATTGCTACAACTATATTAATAAGTTCATATAATAATAAATTGGGCAACAGTAATATTACTGTTTTAATGGCCAAAATTGATAATACCGCGAAAAAAGTTGATCAACTTGATAAAGCGATTACTGCCAACCCTAGCATTCAAAAAAATCCTAGTCCAGATTATAGAGCAACCGGTTTTTTAATAGACGGTAATGGATTTATATTAACAAATGCGCACGTAGTAAATCGCATGAAAAATATTTATGTAGAAAATAAAGAGGGTGTATACTTTGCTGCACAAACAATATATACTGATGAAAATACAGATCTTGCTATTTTAAAAATAAACGACATTTCCTACAAAACAATTTATAATTTACCTTACTCCATAAATAAAAAAAATTCCAATTTAGGTGAACAAATTTTTACATTGGGTTACCCACGTAATGAAATTGTTTATGGCGAGGGTTATGTAAGTGCTAAATCGGGCAATGAGGGTGATTCTACCGCCTACCAAGTTTCTGTTTCTGTTAACCCGGGTAATAGCGGAGGACCAGTACTGAATAATAAGGGAGAAATTATTGGAATAATTACTTCAAAAAATTCTGTTGCCGACGGCGTTGTTTTTGCAGCTAAATCAAAAAATATTTATTCCCTAATAGAAGCATTTAAGAAAGCAGACAACAATGCAACTATTATTAAATTACCTACCTCTAACAGCCTTAAAGGCTTTGACAGAGAGCAACAGGTTAAAAAAATGGAAAATTTTGTATTTATGGTTGTAGGAAACTAATTAATCCCTTTAAAAAAAATAAAAATATGTAGCGCCAAAGGAACGACATATTTTTTTATACCCCCGGATTCCATTACCAAAGTGAAGGGGGATAAACCTCATCAGCCACAAGCTTTTCTACACAAGATTTTACGATAGGCGCGTCTTCTTTATAGGTTACCCCAAACCATTTTGATATAGTGGGAATAACGCTAATATGCCCTGATTGATTATCCATAAAATTTTCGGCAATGATTGGAATAAAAAATTCGGCTTTGAGATTAGTAGTGTTCTTTTGCACAAAATCTACAAACAATTGCTCTGTTGCAACAAATAAAGTAGGATGAAAACACCAGAAATTCATGGACACACTTGAATTAGATGGCACGGTATGTTTACCCCCTTCATCTTCATAAGTAATTGTATCTTTTTCTTTATAAATTTTAGTTCTTTCTTTAATGCTAACTAAATTATTTTTTTCATCTACTTCACAAATACCTCTACTAACGGATCCGTGATCGCTAAGTGTTAACCCTAATTTATAACCAATAATAGCATATTTTTTTTCGGCACACTGATTATTTAAAAAATCAGCCGCTTTTACAAATGCGTCATAGCCATAATAGTCGTCGGCGTTAATAACTGCAAAAGGTTCCTTAATTACTTCTTTTGCACAAAGTACAGCATGGCCAGTTCCCCAAGGTTTAGTGCGCTCTAGTGGATATTGTAAACCGCCTAGGTAGGAATCCAGCTCCTGATATACATAAGCTGTTTGTATTTTATCATTTAATTTGGGTTCAAACTTGGCTTTAAAATCTTGTGAAAAATCTTTACGAATAATAAAAACAACTTTTCCAAAACCTGCCCTAATGGCATCATAGATAGAATAATCCATAATCGTTTCGCCACTTGGACCAAACCCTTCAGTCTGTTTCATACTCCCATAACGACTTGCCATTCCTGCTGCTAAAATTAAAAGTGTGGGTTGCATCTCTAATTAAATTATCAATTAAAAAATATTTGCTCATTTTTACAGTGCAAAAATACTATAAACCTTCAAGTTTTAATTGATATGTTTTTTGATATCTCAAAAGCCAATATAGAAGAATTACAAGATGACTTGTTTTTACAAAAACAAGTTAAGGTATCTATATTGCGGTTAGATAAAATACATCCACTGGTATCGGGCAATAAAATATTTAAACTGCATTATTTTTTAAAAGAGACCTTAACATCAAAGCACAAAACAATATTAACTTTTGGCGGCGCCTATTCTAATCATCTTGCGGCAACTGCTTTTGCATGCAAAGCATTACAATTAAATAGTATTGGTATTGTACGGGGAGAAAAACCAAAGTTCCTTTCTTCTACCCTACAGCAATGTATAGAGGATGGTATGCAGTTAAAATTTATAACAAGACATGCCTATAGTAAAAAAGATAGTACAACATTTCTTAATAATCTACAGACAGAATTTGGTGATCACAACATTGTTCCCGAAGGTGGCTATCACCCTTTAGGTGCAAAAGGAGCTGCATTAATTGGTGATTTACTAAAAGATAAAGATTATACCCATATCTGTACCGCTTCTGGCACTTTTACTACAGTAGCTGGTTTACTGCTTTCTGCCAATGTCCAACAAACCATTATTACTGTGCCAATTTTAAAAGGTATTTCCGATACAGCAGAAAGAATTTCCTATTTAACAGGCAAACAGCTACTGCTAGAGCAATTACAAATTTTATCCACTTATCATTTTGGAGGATACGCAAAAAAAAGTGAGCAACTTATTGAATTTATGAACAAGGTATGGATGCAACATCATTTGCCCCTTGATTTTGTGTACACAGCCAAAATGCTTTATGCAATTTTTGATTGTATAAAAAATAATTATTTTAAAAAAGGTAGCGAAATAATTTGCTTGCATACAGGAGGATTACAGGGAAATAATTCTTTATCTTCAAAGCTTATATTATATTGATTTCTTATTCCAACTTATGCGTACAAATTATTTTTTATTGATAACAGCTTTTTGTTTTTACAACAGCTCTGTTTTTGCGCAGGAGATCCTTCCTGATTTTACGATAAAAAATAATAAAGGAAATATATCTGTTAGTTGGCAGAATAAGTATCTAAAGGAAGTAAAGGGAATTATCATCCAGCGATCATTTGACAGCAGTAGAAATTTTTCAAGCATTTTTACAGTAACCACTCCAGCAGATTCTGTAAGCAGCTTTTTAAATTTAAAGTCGCCTTATCCAAAGGCGTTTTACAGATTATTTATTGTTCTTGACTCTGGCGTTTATTTTTTTACCGGATCAAAAAGACCAGTCATTGATTCTGCTTTCGCTATTGGTAATGTAATTAAAAAAACAAAAGAAGAACATATAATTAAATTAAAGTCAGTAAAAGAGTCAATAAAAGTTAATAAGGAAATTGTTTCACATGAAAAGAAGGATGAGAAAAGAAAAAAAATAAAGAAAAAAAAGAAAGAAAAAGAGTTAGCGACAATTCCTAAAAAAGAAAAGATTATTTTTCCTACAACGGCTGCAGCTGGCCCCGATCAAATAGCATGTTCTACATCCAATATAACCCTTGCAGGTAATATGCCACTTATTGGAAAAGGGTTGTGGACTTATATTAGTGGTCCTAATACTCCATCAATTACAACACCAAGCTCGCCCACAACAACAGTAATGGGTTTATTACCTGGTGTTTATATTTTTCGTTGGTCAATTTCCAATGACATTTCCCTATCAAGTTTTGATCAAGTACAAATTACAATTAGTGCAGAAGTTACTCCAGCAAATGCAGGGCCAGCACAAAGCAAACTAGTTACCATGGTAAAGATGCAGGCTAATACTCCAACTGTTGGCACGGGCAACTGGACAAAAATAAGTGGGCCAAATACCCCAATAATTACAACACCAAATTCCCCCACAACAACAATAACGGGTATGATTGCTGGCGTTTATATTTTTCGCTGGATAATTAGTAACGGATATTGTGATGCTAGTTCTAGTAACATAAAAGTTTCCATTACAACTTTTCCAAGCAATAGAATTTATACCGATAAAGACAATAACTTAATTATTAACTTGCCCGATTTTAAAGTTAATAATTATATAGTAAAATTTTATTCCGAAAAAAATAAATTTATTTTTGGATTAAATAAAATAAATGAGAATCTACTAACTATTGAAAAAGTTAATTTTTTACATGCCGGATGGTTCTTTTTTGAAATTTATGAGAATGGAGAATTTTTGGAAAAAAATAAATTCTTTATCCCTAAAGACTAGGTCCAATAAGCAATTGGGAGTTAAATACTTTTTCAAAATTATTTTTAATTTTTTCTTTTGCCGCTTCATAATCGACCTTAAATCCCAATTCTTTTTCTATTGAAGTAACTTGTTTATCAGCGATGCCACAAGGGATAATATTATTAAAATAACGGAGATCGGTATTCACATTCATAGCAAACCCATGCATGGTAATCCATCTACTACAACGTACGCCAATGGCGCAAATCTTCCTTTCTCTTCCCAACACATCATCCTCAATCCACACACCTGTTTCGCCCTTAATTCTTCCTCCTTTTATGCCATATTCGGCCATGGTTAAAATAATCACTTCTTCCAGATTACGTAAATATTTGCCAATATCTGTATCGTAATTTTCAAGATCTAAAATAGGATAACCTACAATTTGCTGCAGACCATGAAATGTTATATCGCCTCCCCTATTGGTATTAAAAAAAGCAATATCATTAGCTGCTAACTCCTCTTCATTCATTAAAATATTTTCTTTTTTACCACTTTTGCCTAAAGTATAAACCGAAGGGTGCTCGCATAACAGAAAATAATTTGTTGTAGTTAGTGTGTCTTCAGTAGGTGAAATTTGATCTGCAGATTGCTGATTTCGTAAAGTCGATTTTATATGCACATTCTTCTGCAAAAGCGCTTCCTGGTAATCCCATGCTGCTTTATATTCAATAATTCCAAGATCTTTAAATATCACTTTCGGCTTATCCACTACAATGTTTTAATTTGCAAAGATAATTGAAAACCTTTGGCAGTTGAGAAAGGTTTCAGTTTTACTAATAACATAAGAAAAATAAAATGAGTAAAAAAATTCAGGAAATGGAAGATGAACAGCCAGAAATTGATGAGTTGTACGAAAAATTGACCATTACCATTGATAAGGGTCAGGAACCACTGCGGATTGATAAGTTTTTAATGAGCAGAATTGAAGGGGCTACCCGAAATAAAATTCAGCAGGGAATTGATAATGAAATGGTTTTAGTGAATGAAAAAACCGTTAAAAATAATTACAAAGTAAAAGCATTCGACAAAATTGTAGTTTTTGATAATCGATCGCCAGAAAGTTCTGATATTGTTCCAGAAAATATTCCGATTAACATTCATTTTGAAGATGATACAGTTATGCTGATAAATAAACCCGCTGGCATGGTAGTACATCCTGGCAGTGGAAACCCTAATGGCACATTGGTTAATGCGGTAGCTTATTATTTAAAACAACAAAATCCCAGTTTAGATGAAGCTGAACTTACCCGATTTGGGCTTGTTCACCGCATTGATAAAAACACAAGCGGTTTATTGGTGATGGCTAAAAATCAGGAAGCGATGAGCGATTTGGCAAAGCAATTTTTTAATCACACGGTATACCGCAGGTATATTGCTTTGGTTTGGGGCGATATGGAAAAAGATGATGGAACTGTGATTGCACATGTAGGCAGACACCAACGATTTCGAAAATTATTTACAGCTTACCCTGATGGCGATCATGGTAAAGATGCCATTACCCATTATAAAGTTTTAGAAAGATACAATTATGTAACATTGATAGAATGCAGACTGGAAACAGGTCGTACACATCAAATACGGGTACATATGCAACTGATAGGCCACCCACTTTTTAATGATGATTTTTATGGTGGCGACCGAATTGTAAAAGGAACTGTTTTTACCAAATACAAACAGTTTGTTGATAATTGTTTTGCCTTATGCAAGCGCCAGGCATTACATGCAAAAGAACTTGGCTTCATCCATCCGGAAACATTAAAACCAGTTCATTTTGAAAGCGAATTGCCAGATGATATGAAAGCAGTTATTGAAAAATGGAAATCGTATATTGGCCATAAAGAAAGTTAAACCGAAAGTAAATTTTTCGCTGTTATTTTATTTCCCATAATTGTAAATAGTCAGCAGAAAGTGAACTAAAAATGATTAAATTTTAGAGTGTGATTTCATTATTCATTCATTAAAAATGACTGACATGGAAAATAACATCAAAAAAAATAGTACACAGAAAAATTTATTAAAAGACATTTGTCAAAAAAATAGAAGATTATTTTCTTCCGAACTGAAGATTATGATTGAGATAGAATCTCTTCGAGAAGAACATTATTCACATCATTGGTATCAAATGGAACAAAAAGTTTATCGATGCCGGTATATTATACATTTTGGTAACAGGGTTATTAAATACAATTAAGCCTCACATTTACTTTTAATCTAAAAAACTGGATATAGAATGTAACAATTTCAAAAAGGGCTTCTGGGTAAGGAAAAAAATGGAAAATTTAACTTCTAAACCTAGTAAAATCCTACACTTTTTAAACAAACTAAAGATTTTAAACCCTTCAACCCAGCTATAACTTCCTGCACCCTTCACACACTCACATTAAAATCCCTAAGCGCATCATTTAAACTTGTTTTTAAATCGGTACTCAGTTTTCTTTGCCCAATAATGAGAGCGCAGCCTACCCCAAAATCTCCTGCAGGAAATTTTTTTGTATAACTTCCGGGTATTACCACACTTCTTGCCGGAACCCTGCCCTTAATTTCAATAGGCACTTGGCCACTGACATCTATAATTTTTGTTGATTGTGTTAATACTACATTAGCACCCAACACTGCTTCTTTTTCTACCCGCACCCCCTCTACTACTATGCAGCGGCTGCCTATAAAACAACCATCTTCAATAATAACGGGACTTGCTTGCAACGGCTCAAGCACTCCACCAATACCCACACCTCCACTAAGATGTACGCCCTTACCTATCTGTGCGCAACTGCCTACAGTAGCCCAAGTATCTACCATCGTGCCCTCATCTACATAGGCGCCAATATTCACATAACTTGGCATTAAAACTACATTACGACCTAAAAAAGCACCATACCTAGCAACAGCATGCGGCACTGCCCTTACGCCCAACGATGCATAGTCTGATTTTAATTTCATCTTATCATAAAACTCAAATGGGGGTAGTACATGCGTTTCCATTTGTTGAATAGAAAAATACATAAGTATAGCCTGCTTTACCCACTCATTTACCTGCCAATCATTATCAATAGGTGAGGCTGTTCTTAAGCGCCCTTTATCTACTTCTTCAATAACCGCACGCACTGCATCTGCATATTTTGTTTCCTTTAATAATGCCCTATCATCCCAAGCTTCATGTATCAAATTTTGCATACTTTTTTTTTGCTAAATTAAAACAGAAATATCATATTAAAACAATAAGCTTTAGTTTCATGCACCACTTAGTATATTTGTTTTATGAATATTGGATTTGATGCAAAAAGAGCTTATCAAAACACTACCGGGCTAGGGCATTATAGCCGTACCCTAATTTCCTCACTGGCAACATTTTTTCCGGAGAATGATTATTATCTATACACCCCAAAAATTACAAATAAATTTGATATAGATGATTTTGTACACATGCACGCCCTAAACCCAATAGGTTTTCCATCAGCTATTTTTAAAAGAGCATGGCGCAGTAATTGGGTTAAAAAAGATTTGCTCAAAAATAATATTAATATCTACCATGGACTTAGTCATGAGATACCTGTGGGCTTGGCAAAAAAAGGCATTAAATCGGTAGTTACCATTCATGATTTAATTTTTGAACATTACCCAAAACAATACAACCCTATAGATTGTTTTATTTACAGAAAAAAAATTAAATACGCCTGCCATAAGGCAGATAAAATAATTGCGATAAGCCTACAAACAAAAAAAAATTTAATTGATTTATATAAAATACCCGAAAATAAAATTGAAGTATGCTATCAAAGTTGCAATACCTCTTTTAATGATAATATATCTCAAGAAAAAAAAGAAGCAGTTAGGCAATTATACAACTTACCACAAGACTTTTATTTGTATGTAGGTTCTATTATTGAAAGAAAAAATTTATTATTAATTTGCAAAGCACTTAAACAAGTAAATACAAAATTACCTTTGGTAGTAATAGGTAATGGCACCTGTTACAAACAAAAAGTAAAGACATTTATTGCGCAAAATGAAATAACGAAGCAAGTTATTTTTTTATCAGAAAAAGAAGCCGCAAAATCTTCTAGTACCTTTCAATCATCCAAAGATTTTCCAGCTATTTATCAATTAGCTAGCGCGATGATTTACCCCAGCTTTTTTGAAGGATTTGGCATACCTGTTTTAGAAGCTTTATGCAGCAGATTGCCCGTAATAACATCTAATGTAAGCTGTATGCCAGAAACTGCTGGTGATGCGGCATTATTTGTTAACCCGAATAGTGTAGAAGAAATGACAATAGCTATGCAAAATATTATTACCGATAATAATTTAAGAAATAAGTTAATTACAAACGGCATAGCGCATGCGCTTAAATTTTCGCAACAAAAATGCGCGCAAGCTGTTATGAGTGTATATAAAAATTTATGAGTTTATTAGATGACGATATTGCTTCTTGTTTAAAAGTACTACACCAAGGCGGCCTTATTCTTTATCCTACCGATACCATTTGGGGTATTGGATGTGATGCAACAAATGCAGCCGCTGTTTCAAAAATTTATACACTAAAAAAACGAGCCGATGGAAAAAGCATGATTGTTTTATTAGCAGATGAAAATGAAATCCCTAGATACATTACGCAAACTGATCCAAAAATATTTGACTATATAAAAGGTATTAATAAGCCCACTACATTTATTTATGATGGAGGTATTAACATAGCCAAAAATATGATACAGCAAGATGGCACAATTGCCATACGCATTATAAAAGATAGTTTTTGTAAAAAACTTATCTTAGATTTTGGCAAACCTATTGTATCCACATCTGCGAATATTTCGGGTTATCCGCCTCCGGCTTTGTTTCAAGATATAGATGTGGAAATAAAAAACGGTGTTGACTATATAGTGCAACACCGTCAGGATGATTTAACAGAATCTATGCCATCTGCAATTGTAAAATGGAACTCAGATGGGAATATAACCATTATACGTTCATAAAAATAATTCTGAAAACTTATATTTTTAATTATAGTGCCAAGGCTACTCCTAGCTGAACGCTTTGACTTTTCCATTTTTCTGTGCTTCCAACAATATCATTTAAATTGTTTAGGCCTATGACATATCTACCATAAATATGGAAGAACAAAACATTAATTTGCACCCCACCCAACATACTTAAATCGCCAACTTTAAATGCATCTTTACCATTTGTAACTAAGGTCTTGCTCTTATTTATCAATAGCCCAAATTGAGGTCCTGCTTGAAATGTAATAAATTTTATTGGCTTGTAATTAAGGAGAATGGGAATGTTTAAATACCTAAGTTGTACTTGAGCTAATTTATTAAATGCATACACAGTACTAAAACTGCTGGAGGTATCAATATTAATTTGATTGAATAAAAATTCGGGCTGTATAGATACTTTTTTACTTAGTCCAACAGCAACAAAACCACCAAGATGGTAGCCATAAGAAAATTGATCACTAAATGCTTTACCAGTTAATTTGTTGATGTTAGCACCGCCTTTAAATCCAACTGCAATTTTTTGAGCTAGGGCAGCATTGCCCAATAAGCTAAAAATTATCAATATTACACACTTTGATTTCATATATTTTAATTTAGTTAGCAGACATATTGCAAGAATATCCCATTAAAAAAATTAAATTTACAAATTTTTTTAAGAACCGTCGTCTTTTATAAATATACACCCACTGCAATCCCAAAAATAACGTTTAATTTCTTTTCTGTTGTTTTTGGAATATAATAGTCTAGATAAAGATTGGGCTGTACAAAAAACTTTCCAATCATATAAACCACATCTAATGAAGCGGCAATAGATTGAATTTGAAATTTATTAGAAAAATCAGATTTTTTTCTAGCATTAAATGCAGGCCTATTATAAATTTGATTAGTATGTGTCTGTGTTAACTTATCGCTTCCTGCATTAACAATTAAAGATGGCACAATATTCAATTCGTCATTTTTTGAAAATACTTTATAAAATGTAAAGTCATGCTCAATATTTACAGAAAATGAAAAATAATTAGCTTTATTGTTTGTTGAGTCTTGCCCCGAAATAATAATTAAACTATCTCTTCCATTGGGTGGAGGATTAGATAAGTGAATAACCCTTTTAAAAGATGTAAAAGCAGTTTCTTTATACACGCCATTAGAAAATCCTATTGCTACACCTGGTTGAATAATGCCTTTTGCTCTTTTAAGGTATCCATAAAAATCATTTTGATACTGTGATTTACTATTATATTTATTTTGATTACTTAAATACCTTGTACCCAAAAAACCTGTAGTAATTTTATCTCCATAATAATCATATCCCACATTTAGTCCAGCTTGATAAAGTGCTACCTGACCTAAATCATCTTCAGTAAAAAAACCAGACAGGCCAAAGTTTAATCCATTTTTTAATCGATACATTACAGCAGGTGAATGGACCAATTGCTTATTAATTCCTGTAGCATTTGCAGCATTATTACTGGTACTAAATAATCCATTTCCAATACCTACACTTACTTCTACATAATTTTTTTCTTTCTTAATTAGCTTAATAAACTCATCGTGTTTAAACATAGAATCCAGTAAATGCTGTTCTTCAAGTGTAGACCGATTAGTTTGTGCATAAGTACAAGAAGCAGTAATAGATAGAAGCAGTAATAATAGAATTTTATTCATTGAGTTTGTTTGTGATTGCAATATATAATAAAGCGTAAATTTAGTTTAATGGTTTGAAAAATAATACAGTAGTATTGCAAAGACAGTATAATTTGAATAATAAATTGACTATAATACCTGCAATTTAAAAAAATAGCATAACTTTGCGCCTTCCCGTTAATTATCGGGGTTAAAAACTGAGAATTACATGACATGCTCAGTTGCTGTTGCAAATAAATTTTTTCGGGACGATTTAATCTCCCTGCACTTTACCAACGGCCAAAAGCATGACATCCCGAGCGTGACTGCATAGGCATATAGATATCGGGAAATTACATGTGGTTATCGCAAAACAATTTACATGAATGCATTTGAAGCCTTAGGCTTAAACGAACAATTGGTACAAGCTATTACCGATTTAGGATTTGAAACACCAACCTCTATACAGGAAAAAGCTATTCCTGTTTTGTTATCAGGCACAACCGATTTTATTGGTTTAGCCCAAACTGGTACTGGAAAAACAGCGGCATTTGGTTTCCCGCTATTACAGCTAATCGATTCATCACAGCGTCATCCACAAGCATTAATTGTTTGTCCTACACGTGAGTTGTGCTTACAAATTACCAACGATTTAGAAACTTACAAAAAGCACAGTAAAAATATTTTTACGGAAGCAGTTTACGGAGGAGCATCTATTATGATGCAAATTCGAAATTTAAAAAAAGGAGTGCACATTGTAATTGCAACACCTGGGCGTCTAATAGATTTAATTGAAAGAAAAGCCATTGACTTGCAAAAAGTAAAATATGTTGTACTAGACGAAGCTGATGAGATGTTGAACATGGGCTTTAGAGACGATATTGATTTTGTATTAAAAAATACCATCAACAGA
>CAMBEI010000038.1 GCA_945865645.1 Chitinophaga pinensis
AAAATCAAATAATCACTCATATATTTTGTAAATTGGAAAACAATTTTATCTTTGCTATATACAAATTGAATTGATTGTCAAATAATTAAAAACATAAAGAGTGGCCTACGAGAACAACGAAAAAAAAATGGATAGCGTTTATAGCAAACGCATCAGAGCTGGAAAACGCAGAACTTACTTTTTTGATGTAAGGGAAACCCGCGGTAATGATTATTATTTAACTATTACAGAAAGTAGGAAGCGATTTGATTCTGATGGCTATGATAGGCATAAAATTTTTTTATACAAAGAAGATTTTAACAAATTTATTAAAGGCTTAGGCGAGGCTATTGATTATGTTAAAACAGAATTAATGCCCGACTTTGATTTTGATGCCTTTAACCACGATACGCCATACGAAGGCGAAGAGAGTGCAAGTAATCAAAATACGGGTACAACAAATACAGAAAACACCTTTTTAGAAACAACAGATACAACAGATACTCCAATTCCCGAATCCATAGATGCTGTAGTTCTTGAAGAAATAGCAGAAACAGAAACTCCAACAGAGACAAATAACGACGATAGCATTGGTGATAGTAGTGCAGAGGTAGTAGAAAAGTGGTAATAAAAAAACACTAAACCTAATTATAATAAATCCTCCCACCTGGGAGGATTTATTATAATTTTAATTCAGGAAGTCCATAAATATATAAATGAATTAATTTACAAATAAAAGTTATGAAATTTATAGTTATTGCTATATAGGTTAACGCATCAACTATAATTTTAAAATAGCAAAATAAAGGGAGCCCGCAAAACAAAGCACGTATAAACTAGTGAGTGAAACACATTTAATGACAATGCCTAGATTTTAATTACCTTAAGTTTTTATATAAATTTATTAACCCATTTGTAGATCCGTCGTGTTCATTTATTTTTATTCCATTTTCTAGTTCAGATAAAATTTTATTGGCCAATACCTTACCCAGTTCAACACCACACTGGTCAAAGCTATAAATATTCCAAATTACTCCTTGAATAAATATTTTGTGCTCATACATAACAATCAATTGACCTAGTGTAAAAGGAGTTATCTGATTTATTAAGAATGAGTTGGTAGGCCTATTGCCATTAAATACCTTGTATGGATTTTCATTATTGCAGCCATTCATTAATGCCTCAGTTTGAGCAAAGAAATTAGATAATAATATTTTGTGGTGATTAGCTATATTGTAGTGACTAGTAGCTGATGCAATAAAATCGCAGGGAATAATTTGTGTGCCTTGATGAATAAGTTGATAAAAAGCATGTTGTCCATTCGTGCCAGGTTCACCCCAAATAACTGGACCAGTTGCATAATTAACTTCTTCTTTATTGCGATCTACATACTTCCCATTACTTTCCATATTAGTCTGTTGAAAGTAAGCCGAAAATCTATGCAGATATTGATCATAAGGTAAAATAGCTTCTGTTGTAGTATCAAAAAAATTGCCGTACCATATGCCAATTAAAGCCATCATTACCGGAATATTATTTTCAAAATCAGTTTCTCTAAAATGTTTATCGCTTGCGTGTGCACCTTTTAAAAGATCTTCAAAATTATGATACCCAATAGTTAAAGCTATAGATAATCCAATTGCACTCCATAAACTATATCTACCCCCAACCCAATCCCAAAAAACAAACATATTTTTTGGATCAATACCAAATTTTATAACAGCAACATCATTGGTGCTTAATGCTACAAAATGGCTTGAAATATATTTTTTGTCTTTTGCTTGCTGTAAAAACCATTCCCTTGCAGTATGTGCATTGGTCATCGTTTCTTGTGTAGTAAATGTTTTGCTAGCAATTAAAAACATGGTTTCTTCAGCATTAATTTTTTTAAGCGTTTCGGTAATGTGCGCGCCATCTATATTACTTACAAAATAGGTTTCAATTCCATCTATCCAATAAGGTTTTAAAGCCTCGGTAACCATAACTGGTCCTAAATTGCTGCCACCAATACCAATATTTACAATATATTTTATTTTTTTACCCGTATAACCTTTCCATTCGCCCGAATGTATGGCTGTACAAAATATTTTCATCTGCGCCTGTACTTGCATAATTCCTGGCATTACATCAACATCATCGGTAAAAACAGGTTTGCCACTAAAGTTTCTTAAGGCAGTATGTAATACAGCACGGTGCTCAGTTTCATTAATTTTTTCACCAGAAAACATGGCATCTATGGCATCTTTTAATTTACATTCCTGTGCTAGTTCTAATAAAATAGCAATTGTATTTTCTGTAATTAAATTTTTAGAATAATCAAAAAGTATATTGTCTATTTGAATAGAAAATCTGTTAAATCTATCCTTGTCATTAAAAAAAAGATTCTTCATTTGCACATTCTCAAACAATTTTTTATGTTGTTCTAATGCTTGCCAGGATGAAGTAGAAGTGGGGTTTACTTTTGGAAACATGTTATATGATTATTGATACTGGTTACGAAGTTAAAGTATGTAAAACAAATGCGGTACTCAAAATATAAGTACACAAAAATTAGATAATCTTAAAATTACAAAACTTCAATTATCAACAATAAATTAGATAACATTTCTTTAGTAAAATCAAGATGGGTAACCATTCTTATATGTGTTGTTGAAATAGCTAAACATAAAATATTGTAGGACGCTAATTTCTCACTAAGTGTTTTAGATGTATAAGAACCTATTACCTCAAATAAGATAATATTGGTTTCCACAGGCATTATTTTACCAATAAAATCTTTTTTAGCTAAAGCTTCGGCAATTTTTTTTGCATGTTGATGATCTTCTATTAATCGATCAAAATTATGCTCTATTGCGTAAATACTTGCCGCTGCAATAAAACCTGCCTGGCGCATGCCTCCACCAAAAACCTTACGAACACGCCTGGCCTTTTTAATAAATTCTATATCCCCAAAAAGCAAACTTCCAACAGGCGCACCCATACCTTTACTCAAACAAACTGATATGCTGTCAAATATTTGTCCGTACTGTTTAGGTGTTTCTTTATTGGCAATAAGGGCATTCCAAAGTCTTGCTCCATCTAAATGTAAACTTAATTTATTAATTGAGCAGACTTCTTTAATTTCTTGAATATCAATAAAATTATAACAACTACCCCCGCCACGATTTGCTGTATTTTCCAAACTCACAAGTTTAGATTTTGCCTTATGAATATCATCAGCATTAATGGCTTCTATAACCTGCAGAGCGGTCACTCTTCCTTTATCTCCTTCAATAGTTTTTACCTGGCAGCCACTATTAAAAGCAATGCCACCTCCTTCATAAATATAAACATGGCTAGCCTTGTCACAAATTACTTCGTCACCTGGCTGGGTATGGCATTTAATTGCTATTTGATTCGTCATAGTGCCACTTGGGCAAAATAAAGCTGCCTGCATACCAAACATCTCAGCGGAAAGAGCCTCTAACTTATTAATAGTAGGATCTTCGCCAAAAACATCATCTCCAACTGGGGCATTAAACATGGCTTCCAGCATAGCCGGCGAAGGTTTAGTAAAAGTATCTGAGCGTAATTCTGTTATCATAAGTCAAATATAAGCAGCACGTTTCATGCCACAATGGAGAAATCTTAAAAGCCACAAAAAAACATTCAAGTGCTATAATTTAATAATTAATTAACGTAATTTGTCAATTTATCCATCTTTAATCATTTTAAGAAGCTTAAATTATGAAATATGGCTAATAATGACTAACTTTGCACACATTTTACTTGTATTTAGAAGTTATTTATAGAAATAATTTGTAAAAATTTTACAACAAAAAATGACTTTTCTGTGTTTTATTTTTAGTAATTAATACAAGACAATGAGGCAACTTAAGATCGCAACGCAAATTACCAATCGAGACTCTCAAGCGGTTGAGAAATATTTACAAGAAATTTCTAAAATCTCCATGATTACACCTGAAGAGGAGACCATTTTAGCACAAAAAATTAAAACGGGTGATCAAAGGGCATTGGATAAATTGGTACAAGCTAATCTTCGTTTTGTAGTATCTGTTGCTAAGCAATATCAACATCAAGGACTTTCGCTTAGCGATTTAATCAACGAGGGTAATCTTGGATTAATCAAAGCTGCACAACGCTTTGACGAAACTAAAGGGTTTAAATTTATTTCTTATGCTGTGTGGTGGATTCGCCAATCTATACTACAGGCTTTGGCAGAGCAGGGCAGATTAGTTCGCTTGCCTCAAAACAAAATTGGTACATACAACAAGGCGAATAAAGCCTATATGGCTTTTGAACAGGAGCATGAAAGAGAGCCAAGTACCGAAGAATTAGCCGAATTACTGGAGATGAGTGAGACAGAAATCAACAATATTTTTCAAAGCAATACCCGTCACACTTCCCTTGATGCACCTGTGCATGAAGCAGAAGATGTAGCAATGGGTGATTTACTTAAAGGTGGTGATGAAACAGATGAAGATGTTATGCACGATTCATTGAAAAATGAAATCCGTAGGGTGTTAAAATCTTTAAGCCCAAGAGAAGCTGAAATTGTTAATGCTTACTTTGGTTTAGACGGAGAAAATGGTAATACCATTGAACAAATTGGACAAAAATATGATTTAACCAAGGAGCGTATTCGTCAAATTAAAGAAAGAGCTATCAAACGCTTACAAAAAGCCCGTTATAGCGGTGCATTAAAAGCATATTTAGGCTAATTATTTACCTTTTTTATACTAAAAAACCTTCTGCAAAAACAGAAGGTTTTTTTTGGCAGATTAAAAACTTTTTTCTTATTTACATGTTTTAATTAATATTAACAACTACTTAGTTTATTTAAAAAAAATATTTTTTATTTTTGTAATGTATGAAGACGCTTATATTTTTATTACTTTTTAGTTTAATATTTTTTTCATGCGAAAAAAATATTGATTTCAATTTAAAATATGCTCCACCAGTAGTAGTTGTAGAAGCTCAAATAGAAAATGGGCAACCTCCAATTGTTTCTCTTAGTAAAAGTATTAGTTTTTTCAGCAATATAAGTACCGAAATATTATCAAATTCTTTTATGCATCATGCCGAAGTTATAATGAGCAACGGGACGCTAGCGCATACCCTTAAAGAATACAGTATACCCTTAGGTAATGGGTATTCTATTTATTATTATGGCATAGACTCTTCCAATCTTTCAACTGCATTTATAGGAGAGTTAAACAAACAATATAACTTAATTATAAAAGTTGACGACCAAGTTTATTCTGCAAAAACAACCATCCCGCCACTCGCAAAATTATTTGATAGTCTTTGGACAAAAAAACCGCCAGCAAATGTGGACACCTCTAAAAGAATTTTAATGGCTAGAATAACAGATCCTCCTGGATTGGGTAATTATATTCGTTATTATACCAAAAAAAATAAAGATAATTTTTTACCCGGCCTCAATTCAGTATTTACAGATCAAGTAATTGATGGAACTACCTATCAAATACAAGTAGATCAAGGTTTTGATAGAAACATACCAGCTCCAATAGGTGATGATCGATTTTTTGCAAGAGGCGATACCTTATCTTTTAAATTCTCCAATATTGATAAAGCAACTTACACTTTCTGGAATACCTGGGAATTTAACCAGCAAAGCATTGGAAATCCATTTTCTCAACCTGGTAAAGTAATTGGTAATATCAGCAATGGTGCCTTAGGTGTATTTAGTGGTTATGCGTCGCAAGTCGGTACAATTATAGCACGTTAATCATTTTTTACTTAAAATATTCCTTTACATTCGTAAAAAGTAATACAGTATAAATATATGGCATCGGAAAAAGTACATTGTTTAATAATAGGATCTGGTCCAGCAGGATATACAGCAGCTATTTATGCATCAAGGGCTGGGTTAAATCCTGTTTTATATCAAGGCATTCAACCCGGAGGTCAATTAACAATAACTACTGAAGTAGAAAATTATCCTGGTTACCCAGATGGTATACAAGGCCCCGAAATGATGCTTCATTTTGAAAATCAGGCTAAGCGTATGGGCACTGATATTCGTTATGGCTTGGCGACAAAAGTTGATTTTTCATCTCGACCATTGAAAGTAGAAATTGATGAGGAAAAATGGATTGAAACAGATGCCATCATTATTTCAACAGGAGCTTCTGCAAAATGGCTAGGTATAGAAAGTGAACAACGTCTTAATGGCTATGGAGTAAGCGCCTGTGCAGTTTGTGATGGATTTTTCTTTAAAGGGAAAGAAGTAGCAATCGTTGGCGCTGGTGATACCGCAGCAGAAGAAGCGCTTTATTTATCTAAGATATGCTCAAAAGTACATATGATCATACGTAGAGATGAAATGCGTGCCAGTAAAGTAATGATTGATCGCGTTATTAAAAGCCCTAACATAAAAATTTATTGGAATAGTATTACTGATGAAATTTTAGGTGATAAAAAAGTAGAGGGTGTTAGAATTAAAAATACACAAGATGACAGTTTATTAGAAATACCTGTGAATGCATTTTTTGTAGCTATTGGCCACCAGCCTAATTCCGCTATATTTAATGGATTAATTAATATGGATGAAGCAGGCTATATTAAAACAATACCAGGTACTTCTAAAACAAATGTAGAAGGTGTTTTTGCTTCTGGAGACGTGCAGGATAAAATTTACCGACAGGCTGTAACAGCTGCAGGTAGTGGTTGTATGGCGGCATTAGATGCAGAACGTTATTTAAGTGAAAATGGACTTCATTAATACTTATTTGTTTGATACAATTTAATAACCACTAACCTATATATAAATACCTAATAAATACATTATCAAATATCCATCACACAATTATCTATTTAAAATACATGTTTACCATAAGCCTGCATAATTTAATTTTTTATTCGTTTCATGGCATATATGAAGAAGAAAAAATTATTGGCAATACATTTAATGTAAATGTTTCTTTATCTTTTTTGGGAAATGAGCATATATCTATAATTGAGCAAACCATTAATTACGCAGCAGTTTACGAAATAATTAAACAGCGGATGTTAATACCAACACCCTTGCTTGAAATATTAGCCCAGGAAATAGCACAATTAATTTTTAATTTTGATGACCGTATTAAATCTATTTCAACTTCCATAGAGAAAAAAAATCCTCCTATTTCAGGAATACAAGGGTCAGTAAGTATTGATTATAAAAAAGATTTTTGAACCTTGAAGTTTTCATTTACCATACTTTTTTCTTTTTTTATAGGTATAATTACTTATGCACAAGATATTAGTGCCCTAATTAAAGAAGGCGATCGATTAGAGCGTGTTCCCGATGAAAAAGCATCTTTCAGAAAATTTAAAGAAGTATTAAAAATTAGCGCTACTAATATTTATGCATTAAATAAATGCAGCGAATTGTGCAGTCGCATTGGGCAGCGCGAAATAAATAATATAAAGTCAAGAAGTGAATATTATTTAACAGCCAAGATATATGCAGAAACGTCACTAAAAATAGACCCTAATAATTCTGAAGCTAACTGTGTAATGGCAATTGCCTTAGGCAGATCCACTATGAGTAAAAGTGGCAAGGAGAAAATAATAAATGCTAGAGAATTAAAAAGACATGTTGATGCTTCAATTGCCAATGACCCTCAAAATTTTAAAGCATGGCATGTGTTGGGGAGGTGGCAATTTGAGATTAGTAATTTAAACACATTTGAAAAATCAATTATTAATATTTTATACGGTGGATTACCTCCTGCAAGTTTAAAACAATCTATTTATGCTTTTGAAAAATCACGCGCATTAAGACCTGAATTTGTTTTAAATTATTTTGAAATGGCAAAAGCTTACCAAAAAAATAATAACACTGCAAAGGCCATTGATTACCTTAAAATACTAATAACACTTCCCAACCAAACAGAAGACGACCCTGAAATAAAAGAAAAAAGTAAGACTTTAATAATAAAGTGGAAATAAAAAATTACTTTTAATTTATGTATTATCTATTTTTTAGTTAATAAAATTATCGTTTTGAATTAAAAATTATTTAAAAAAATTAAGTTTAGTTTATGAATAAAAAAATATACACTTTATTAGTGTTAACTATTGCGCTTGGTACTGCTAATGCACAAGAAGAAACTAAAATAGTTTCAAGTTATAATCCCTATTCATTATTTTCTCCAAATTTTTATCCTGCAAATAATTCAACAACTCGATCAGCAACAGGGGAGCCAAATATCGGCTATTGGCAAAACAAAGCAGACTATCAAATTAACGCCACCTTAAATGATATAACCAATCAAATATACGGTTCTGTTACTATTACGTATAAAAACAACAGCCCGCATACATTGCCTTTTTTATGGCTTCAATTAGATCAAAATTTGTTTAATAAATCTAGTAGGGGGCAAGCACGTATGCCATTAAATAGCCTTAGTCGCTATGGTAATAGTAAAAATGATTTTAATGGTGGCTATCAAATTAATTCGGTAAAATTAATAAATGAGAATAAGATTGCAGATTATATCATTAACGACACGCGCATGCAGATAAAGTTACCGAAGCCATTAAAAAAAGATGGTGATATAATTAAAATAAAAATTGACTATACATTTACCATACCCGAATATGGTGCAGACCGTTGCGGCATTTTAAAAACAAAGAATGGCAATATTTTTGCTGTAGCACAATGGTACCCCCGTATGTGTGTATTTGATGATGTAGAAGGATGGAATACGTTACCTTATTTAGGTGCAAGTGAATTTTATTTAGAATATGGCGATTTTGATATTAATATTACCTCGCCAGCAAATCATATTGTGGTTTGTAGCGGTGAATTATTAAATGAATTAGAGGTATTAACTCCCTTGCAGCAAGCACGTATGACAGAAGCAAAAAAAAGCGATAATACCATAATGATACGTACAGAATCTGAAGTTACTGATCCTGCATCAAGGCCAAATAAAAAAAATCTTACCTGGCATTTTAAAATAAACAATGCACGTGATGTAGCATGGGCAAGTAGCAAAAGTTTTATTTGGGATGCAGCAAAAATTAATTTACCATCGGGAAAAACAGCGTTAGCAATGAGTGTATATTCGGCAGAAAGCACAGGTAAAATGGGATGGAGCAGGTCTACAGAATATAGTAAAGGTAGTATAGAAAATTATAGTAAGCGTTGGTTTGAATATCCTTATCCTGTTGCAGTAAATGTTGCTAGTAATGTTGGAGGCATGGAATATCCAGGTATTGTGTTTTGCGGATTTAGGGCTACAAATGAAGATTTATTTGGTGTTACTGATCATGAATTTGGCCATACTTGGTTTCCAATGATTGTAGGTAGTAACGAACGCAAATACGGCTGGATGGACGAAGGTTTTAATACATTTATTAATTCATTGGCCGATGATGATTTTAATAAAGGAGAATACAAAAACGAACAAAAAAATAAAGGACTTAATAGCTTGTATATGTTTGGCAAAAATAGCGAACCCATTTTAAGCACGCCAGATGCTTTAAGAGAAAAAAATATAGGCAATGCATTGTATAATAAGCCTGGTTATGGATTAGAATTATTACGTAATGAAATATTAGGATCTGATCGTTTTGACTACGCTTTTAAAGAATATATTAAACGGTGGGCATACAAACATCCAACACCTTTGGACTTTTTTAAAACGATGGATAATGTTTCGGGAGAAGACCTTAGCTGGTTTTGGAAAGGCTGGTTTGTAGAAAATTATTTATTTAATCAAGCAATAATTGATGTTATTTACGAAAATAATAATATATTGGATGGAGCCATTGTAACCATTGCTAATTTAGAACAAATGGCTTTACCCGTAAATATTTCTTACGAAACTAAAAGCGGCAAACGAGGATCATTGAAGCTGCCAGTTGAAATATGGAACAATACCAATACATGGAAAGTAAAACTGCCAACAACGGAAGAAGTTAAAATAGTAGAAATTGATGCTGCAAAAGTTTTTCCAGATATCGATTTCTCGGATAATACTTGGAAAGGAAAATAATTTTATTACACTTTTAATTGTTATTATGATTAAAAAATACTTGTTTATTTCTTTGGTTTTAATATCTGCTTCTGTTAATGCCCAACAACAGAAATTATCTGAAAAAGATTATGCAAAAAATCCATATTGGATAACGCTCTCACAAATAGAAGGCGTAAATTTTATTGAAACAGTTAAAGCCTTTGAAATTTATTGGCAAAATCATCAAATGCCAGAGGAAGACGGCGATAGATACATTGGAAAAGGTGATGAAAAGAAGAAAAAAGTATCTATAAAAGAAATGAAAGAAATTACCAAGGCAACTGATATGCGTTTTAAAATTAAAAAATTTGAACACTGGAAAATAATAAATGAACCATTTGTAAAAGAAAATGGACATATTATGACGACAGAAGAAAAACTTAAATTCCACAACCAACACAACTAATTTATTATGCACCATTATAAACTGCTTTCAATAATTTTATTGTTGTTGATTAAATCAACCTTTGCACAAACCTGGAAACAAACTGGTCCTGTTAATTTTCCAATTAATGTTAGCGGCCAAATCAATGGCATTGGAAGGGTTTCTCAAATAAAATTTCATCCAAGTTTGCCCAATAAACTTTATGCAGTAAGTGCAAGTGGCGGATTATATGTAAGCAATAATACGGGCAATAGTTGGTCGTTGATGAACACCGATAAATTCCCTTCCACTGCCTGCGCTTCCGTTTGTATTGACTATACCAATGATAATATTATTTATCTCTCTACAGGAGATGCAAATTATTATGGAAGCGATTTTGGTATTTACAAAACTAATGATGGAGGATTAAATTGGCTCCCTGCTAATATAGGAGTAGGCAATAGAATGGCATTGGAAATATTGATGGATCCTACAAACCATAATATACTTGTAGCAGCTACCACCGATGGTATTTGGCGTACAACTGATGGCGGCACAAGCTGGACAAATGTAAAAAGTGGCGGAGCTTTTAAAGATATGAAGCGCAAACCAAACACCAACTCTTTATTTGCAGTAACTGCATCACAATATTTCGTTAGCAATGATTTTGGAATTACTTGGAACCTAATTACTGCAGGAATATTCATCCCTTCAGGAACAAATGGACTAAGATTAGGGGTTAGTGCAGCTAATAATGCTATTGTCTATATTTTAGCAAATGGGAGTAATGGAGTATTATTTAAATCAATTGATGGGGGCTTAAATTTTACACAAGTTTATAGCAGTAGCACCCAGTGTATCGTTTGTTACGATGCAGCTCCTTCTAGTTCCGGACAAGGTAATTATAATCTAGGGATGAATGCAGATCCATTTGATGCCAACCACATTTATATGGTAGCACATTGTTTATGGGAAAGTAATGATGGAGGTGTTAGCTTTCAACAAAAAACAGAATGGTATAACGAACTACATACCGATCATCACCAAATAGAAATAAGTCCTTATAATGTAAATGATCTTTGGAATGCTAATGATGGTGGTGTATGGAAACGTACAGGTACAAATGATAGTTTGTGGGATCCTAAAAGTGATGGCATTGGAGCAACTGAAATTTATAAAGCAGCTCAGAGTGTAGTAAACAAAAAAATAGTAAGCATAGGCACTCAAGATAACGGAGAACTCTTTTATGATGGAGTCTGGAAAACAAATAGGGGTGGAGACTGGGGTAGTCGTGTACATTTTGATTACTCACCAGAAAGCACCATTTATTATCTTGAAAATGGCGAACGTCGATCATTTAACCCTTATGCTTCCAGTGTGTATTATAATAGCCCTTTTGTTGCAACAAATAATTCAAGAATTGGTTTTTATCCTAATCAGTTTGATTTAGGAATATTAGCAAAGGATTCCGTTTTTTTTACTGCCAACCTTACAAATAATTTACCAACATGGACTAGAGTTTATGCTACTACAAATGCGGTTAGAGACATTTGCATTTCATCTGCAGATTCAACAATTGCATACCTAATTTCTAATAATGCCAGTTTTGTACGAATTAATAATCTATTAGCCACTGCTACAACTACAAATTACACAACCCCCAACTCTACATCCTCGCAAGGATCTGTAGCCACTGTAAAAGCGAATGTGAATGTGGTATACATAAGTTGCAACAACAAAATATATCGTTCTGCTAATCAGGGTGGCAGTTGGGTTGATATTACCTATAATTTACCAACAACAAATATTTTAAAAATTTATCACGATGACTTTAGTGTTGATGAATCTGTATATGCATGCACGGGGAATAGAGTTTATTACAAAAATATAGCTGCTACAACCTGGTCAAACATTACTGGAAATTTGCCCAGTATAGCCAATGTAACCGATTTTATGCTCTTTAATAATGGAACCGTAGCAAGTAAAATTAGTGTTAGCTATTATGGACGAGGAGTATGGGAGTATGCGCTGCATCCTACTTATGCACCAGTAGCAAATTTCACTAGCAATAAAACATATATTTGCCCAGGGCAGCAAATTCAATTTACCGATGAAAGTGATGGAGATAATATTACATACAACTGGAGTTTTCCAGGAGGTACCCCAGCCAGTTCTATTTTACAAAATCCATTAGTTACATATGCTACAGCAGGTATGTATAATGTAGCTCTTACCGTTACAAACGTAAATGGCAACAATGTAAAAACTAATACTAATTTTATAACAGTAGGAAACGGCACCCCACAATTAGTTGCCGAAGGGTTCCAAGGCCCCACTTATCCATCTGCCGGCTGGTCACTCCAAGACGCTGGTGATGATGGATTAAACTGGTACAGAAGTAATGCTGCAGGTGGTTTTGGTACAAGCTCTAAATCAATCGCTTTTGATAATTACAATAATGACACAGAGGGCAAAAAAGATCAGCTCCGATTACCTGTATTAAACTTAACTCCATTTTCATCAGCTAAATTAATTTTTGATGTGGCTTATGCGCCTTATAGTACTAATTCATATTTAGATAGTTTGCGAATAGGTGTATCAACGGATTGTGGCACTACTTTTACTTATTTGTACAACAAATTTGGCACAACATTAGCCACGGCACCTGTAAACACAGGCTCTACTTTTGTTCCATTACCTAGCCAATGGAGAAAAGATACTGTTGTTTTAAATAATTATTTGTCTGCTAATAATTTGCTAATTGCTTTTGAAAATATTGGACGTTTTGGTCAACAGATGTTTATTGATAATATTAATTTACAATTAAATCCAGTAGCAAATTTTACTGTAAATGATACTACTATTTGTGTTGCAACCAGTATTGTTTTTACTGATCAAAGCACCGGTTTAGCAAACAGTTGGAATTGGTCTTTTTCTGGAGGCACCCCTGCTACTTCTAACCAACAAAATGTTACCGTTTTATATAATACCACAGGGCTATTTGATGTAACATTAGCAGTTGCAAATGGCAGTGGTAGCCAAATTAAAAATAAAATTGCACATATTAAAGTAAGCTCTTTGCCAGTTCCTTTAATAACAAATACCAATAACTTATTAACTTGTTCTTTAGCTGGCATTAATTATCAATGGTATCAGAATAACCTATTAATTAGTGGTGCAACACAACAAACATATCGAGCTAGAAAAAATGATAACTATACAGTTAAAGTAATAGATCTAAATGGCTGTATTAATACATCTGTACCCTATTTGGTAACTGGTATTCCTAATGGAATTCTTGTTTATCCTAATCCTGCAGGAAATAAAATATTTATATCTTCTTATACTATTATGGGAAAAGCGGCAGTAAAAATATATTCTTCTAATGGGTCGTTAGTAATTGACAAACAATTTAATGACATTGCACTTATAAATGAAATAAATTTAAGCCATTTAGCTGCAGGTGTTTACGAAATAAAAATTATTACTGATAAAGATATTTTAGTAAAAAAAATTCAACATTTTGCAGAATAATTTAGAGTGTTTATATATAAAAGGAGGAACTAAAATTAATTTAAATAAAATTATTTAGTCTTCCACTTACCACGCTGCATATAGATAAAAGAAAAAATAAAGATGGCAAACCAGTAAACTAATTCATTGCTCCAACTCATAGCCAATGAAATGTAATTAATTTTTATAAAATACCAAGTATATACCAGATAAACAGTAATAGCAATAATTTCAATAAGTAAATTAACCTTTGTTTTAGCAGTACCAGTAACTCCATTGAGCCATATATTGGCGATACTCATAAACATTAAACCAATACTTACAACACGCAATACCGGAATACCTTGTACAACAAAAGCATCCCCCTGCCCAAATAAACCAAAAAATAAGGAAGGAAATATATTTACTAGTAGGCACATAATCAAGCAAAAACTTATACTAAGTAACATGATTTTATTAATAACTTCTAATACTTTATCTTCTCTTTTTTGACCAATTAAATTACTTACCATCACATTAGTTGTGCTGGCAAATGCCCAAACAAAAACACCCGTTAATCCAAAAATATTACGCATTGTATTACTGATTGCTTTTGCTGTCTCATCATGTAGGCCTTCTATCAAAATAAAAAACACGAGCCAAGTGGTAACACTAATAACATACTGTAGCATCAGCGGAGCAGATATCTGTAAAATTTGTTTAGTAATAAACTTGTCGTAAACATTACTTTTAAATAGTCCAAATTGTTTTGCCAAGCCAGTACGATAAATCACAAGTACTACCACCAACATACCAATAATTTCTGCAATAACAGAAGCAACGGCTGCACCATTAAATCCTATGGCAGGAAAACCATACCGACCTTTAATAAGTAAAAAATCGAGAAGAATATTAATTCCTGCTTCAAAAATAAAACCAATCATTAAATAGCGACTATTTAGTGAGGCAACCAAAAATGCATTACCCATCTGAAATAAAAATAAAAAGGGAAGTCCAATAATCCTAATCTTTAAAAAACTAATTTCCTGAGGGTATGCATGTGGGTCAGCAACCTGCTGTAATATGTATGGTGCTATAAACCAAGTTATTAATATACCCGCTACAGCAAACTGAATGCTTATTCTTATCCCTTGAGCTAGAATCGTTTTAAAAAATTCGGGCTGATCACTTCCTGCATATTTTGAAAAAACAGACTGTAAGGCATTATTTAAACCATGACCTGCAACAGCAAAAATTAAATAAAATACACCTGTAATACCAGCATTACCTAGTGCCTGGGTACTTAAATTACCCAGAAAAATGCTATTAGTAAGCATATTAATCTGGGGAATAAGTATTGCGAATGTTATAGGTAAGGCAATAGACAGAATTTGTTTATTGGTTACCTTTACTTTTAAATCTTTAGTTATAAGAGTACTATCCATAAAGTCAGCAAAAATATCTTATTTTGCCACCGAAATGCAACATGTGAATTTATCTTTTAATATACAAGCGCCAGAAATTAATTTTTCAACTGCTCAATTATTTGTAGAAGTAGGCCCAACAGGCTTTTTATTGTCAATCCTAGACGAAGCAAATTGTTTTAAGGCCGTAGTAATATATACTATTGATTTGGGACTCCCCCAACAAGAAATATCAGAAAAGCTCAGAACCATATTAATAACCGAAGTTTTATTACAGAAACAATACCTTAAATCACATATTTTCTGGTCATTTACCGAAAGTATCTTAGTTCCTGCCGAACTATCAAATAATGACCGTAATATAAATATGCTTAACCTTGTTTTTGGCGATGGAAATACAGGTATCAATAAGACTGATTTTTTAATCAATCAGAATCTGCAAAATACTTACCGTATACCCAGGGATATTTTTGAAATATTTTATACCCATTTACCATCAGCGACACAAACACATATAAATACAAAACTTGTAAGTAGAGATTTTTCTAATGATAATCATTTATATACTATTTTTTATAATAATAGCATCAATATCTTATTATGTAAAGAAGGGGTACTACAAATTTGTCAAAATTTTCTTTATTACAATTTAGATCAAGCTGCTTTTAATTTACTTAATGTATGTAAAGGATTTGATGTAGATCCAAACACAGTTACTTTACATGTTAACGGAATGATTGATGCACAATCGGGATTATATGAAGCCATTTATAAATATTTTTTAAATATTAAGTTTGATACATTACCCAAAGAATTTACTTACTACAAAGCCATTGAAGATCTTCCACCACATTTTTTTAGCCATTTATTTTCCTTAGCAACATGCGCATAATAAGCGGTATACACGGAGGCAGAAGAATTAGTCCGCCAGCTAAAATGCCCTACACTAGGCCCACTACTGATATTGCCAAAGAAGGACTATTTAATATTCTTCAAAATAATTTAACCTTTACAGAATTAAAAATTCTTGATCTATTTGGTGGTACAGGCTGCATTAGTTACGAACTAGCGAGTAGGGGAGTATTGGATATTACTATTGTAGAAAAAGATAATAAAATGTACGACTATATTAAAAAAACAGCTGAAGAATTGGAATTTAAAAATTTTAAAGTTGCCAAGTCTGATGTTTTTCTTTTTATAGAAACTAGCAATCAACAATTTGATTTTATTTTTGCTGGACCTCCATATGCCTTATCAACTATAGATGATTTGCCATTAAAAATATTTAAAAAAAACATTTTAACGCCTAGAGGTTGGTTTGTGCTAGAACACACACCCCGAAATAATTATAAAAAATTTCCTCATTATAAAACAGAACGAAATTATGGCACTACAATCTTTTCTATCTTTATCAATTCTTAAGGTTTGTAATAATATTAAAATTAAAAAAATATTTTGTTAAAAAGCTTCAGATACTTATTCTTTCCATTAGCACTTATTTACAATGGGGTAATATGGTTGCGTAATATATTGTATGATAAAAATATTTTAAAATCAGTTTCATTCAATTTTCCCCTTATTTGCATTGGGAATTTAGCCACAGGAGGTACGGGTAAAACACCGATGGTAGAATACCTAATTCGTTTTTTAAAACCAAATTATAAAATAGCCACATTAAGCCGTGGATATAAAAGAAAAACAACGGGATTTGCCATAGCAGATAAAAATACAACAGCATTAGATATAGGGGATGAGCCGATGCAATTACACCAGAAATTTAAAGATATTTTAATTGCAGTTTGCGAAGAAAGGATAGAGGCTGTACCTCAGCTATTACAACAAAAACCAGATACGGAAGTTATTATTTTAGATGACGCATTTCAACATAGGCAGGTGAGGGCAGGCATGAATATTTTACTAACTGAATATGCTAATTTGTATACCCGAGACTTTATCTTACCTGCAGGAGATTTGCGCGATGTGCAATCTAGTAGTAAGCGTGCTGATATTATTATTATAACAAAGTGTAAAGCAGATTTATCCGAAACTGAAAAAATATCAATAATCACAGAGATTAGACCGCTTGCAAATCAGGTAATTTTTTTCACTACACTTATTTATGGAAAACCTTTTCATTTATTTACAAAAGATGAATTAATTATAGAGCAAGATTGCGAAATTTTATTGGTATGTGGAATTGCAAATCCGAGACCGTTAAAAGATTACCTTACTAAACTTGTAGATACTTATGAGATGATTCGTTATGCTGATCATCATATTTTTCATAGCAACGATTTAAAAGAAATTAAGCACCAATTTGATAAAATTAAAACACTTAAAAAAATAATTTTAACCACAGAAAAAGATGCAGTAAGACTTCAAAAATTTTCACTAGAACTAAAAAAAATCCCTATTTATGTTATTCCTATTGAGCATAGATTTATGTTTAATGAAACTGAAAAATTCAATAGTGCTATCACAACCTTTGTCAATAAATTTAGCATGCACCAGAATTTGATATAGTCTCTAATTCTAGTAATAATGGAATTATTGAAAAAATTCCACTGCAGGTGGTTGGTAGAGAGATAGATAGAAGGGTTATTACTCTCCAAGCTTGAAAGATATAACGAACAGATTATAAATTGAAAACGGCCTAATAATGCATAAGGAAAATTTAACAACGATGCAAAATTCAATCGGTC
>CAMBEI010000039.1 GCA_945865645.1 Chitinophaga pinensis
GGTTATTACAGCGCTTACACTGGCGCCTTTACCGCCTTTGGTTTCCACCTGCAAATCATCTAATATCTGATTGACATACAACAAAACTGTACCACCACCACCACCACCTACCATGCCTTCATTACAATTGGCAACACTGCAAGTAACTCCATCACCCCCATTAGAAACAATTTTGTTAGTAGCGGAAGTTATCTGATCCGCAATGATGATAGCGATACCTCCGCCGGTTCCCTCTAATGGAGTTGGAATACCTATATCCTGTGCATGTCCTGCTCCGGCTCCACCACCCATAAATATTTTATTGGCTAAAGTGCTGTAGGCAAGGCTCCTACCACCCATTCCCCTGTTATCGTAAGGGGCACTGCCACAGGTATCGGATTGATAGCCACCAAAGCCGCCAGTACCGGCATTTGCACCACCACCACCACCGCTTTTAACACTTAATCCTGCACCACCGCCGCTGGCAAGGCTGGCTTTACCTTTAACCATATTTTGAGAAACTGTTGCAATACTTTCCCCTTTAAAAACCGAATTACCATTACTTGCAGGCAAAACATAACTGTTTTCAAAACAATTTGTATAAGATATGCCCACACCCAACTCTCCCCGTCTGAAGCCTTTACCGCTTACCTCAATATCATCACCTAACGTTATGGTTTGGGCATTTAAAACCAATACGCCTCCTCTACCGCCGTCCCAGGCAATACAGGTAAATTCTCCAGTATAGTTTGTAGTTTTAAAGAAGGCACCCTGATTAGTTGTACGGCCCCTTCAGGGATATCATATTGCCTGGTGAGTTTATTTTTAAGTGTTATAATGTTGCCCACTTTGGCACTTATATAATTCATTTCATAATTACCTGCATTTTTGTAATTAATAATGCTCCCAAATGCGCTAGTATTGCTGGTATCTATAACTGCTCCTTTCATTTGTATCATTAATACAGTGTCGCCGGTATTATACAAGGTTGCATTCGCAACGGTAATTTCATTGGTGCATATATTGAAGGCAAGCACTTCGGTGTATTCATTTACAACTAGTGGTACATCATGCTGCGGTTTCTCTATGATTGTTTGAGCATAAGCAATTTTTGAAATGATTAGTAAAAACAAAAGTATTTTTTTCATAACGAAAATATTACATCAAATAGCCAACACTATGCGATGTTAAAGTTAATAATTATTATCAATCGGCTGTTTGCTTTTCATAGCTTCCAATTGGCTATAAGCTGCCCAAACATAATCGGGGGCAGGTCCACGATTAAATGTAGTATAGTATTGATTAACAATACTATACTATACTACATTCTTTATTTGTACTAATCCCATAAAATATGTTATCTATTGATTATTATTTAATATAGTAAACTTTTTTTTGAAGCAGTTTTCCACCCAGCTTGGTTTTCATAATTAACAAAAAATATTTTTAAATCAGCTTGATTTGCATAGTCAACAAAGTAAATTTTCTTTTTAGCCTGGATTAAGTATTTGGTAAAAAACCATTTACCATTATTCATTACGGCCTGATTTTCATATTTCACTTTGTAAACTTTTAAGTCAGCTTGATTTTCATATTGAACGACAAAAACCTTAATATCAGCTTGGTTTTGATAATCAACGGAAAACATTTTTTGTGATTTTGTTGTTGCAGAAACAAATAGAATAGTTACAATTATCATTATTTTTTTCATACTTATTTTTTAATAAAAAATTTGATATTTTAAATATATAATACTTTGATTAAAGATATCTGTAGATGCAGTAGTAAAATTTTTTTTATTTTATTTGCATGCCGTTCTGTTTAATTTAGTAAAAAATAATAATAGGCTTGAGGACGGATAATTTAAAGAGATAAACTAGTAGTTAAAATTAATTGTTATCTGTTTGCTCAGCAATATCATCCATTTTAATGCCTGTATGACTTTCATTATACACACACAAGGTATTTTTAATTAAAAGTATCTGGGGCGATTCATGTACTACCGAAAATTCCTCAACAATCAGGTTGGAGATGGATCGGTATTTTATTAAATCGAGTAGATAAAAATCAGCTGTTTTAGGTGGAGCATCTCTTTCTAAACGACTTTTAGCCATACTGCTGATAGAGCAACGGGTACTATGTTTGAAAATTACTTGAGGCCTAGTTTTTGACAACTCTTTTATAGCTGCAATCTCAGTTGCGGAGGTTAATTCTATCCAATTCATATTTGGGCATCAAATTTTAATGGATAATATTTTCACTCATTGGACAACCTGTTTTACGGCTAGCACTGCAACTGCTAAAAATTGTTGTGGCAGTTAATAGTACGATTAAAACAAATAATATTCTTTTCATCATTTTTAATTTGAAGTTTAAAGTTTATTTTTGACAAAAGTAAGTTTTAAAAATAAGGTTTACCAAAACTAAACGTATAACTTTAGTTTTTATTACTATTCTATTGCAGTTTTAAAAAATAAGCTAATTATACTTAAAATACATCCTTATAATCTAAAAATACAAAGTCTATAATGCTAAAATTGATTCGCCCCATTGCTTTTTTTGATTTAGAAACTACAGGTATCAACCTTTCAAATGATAGAATAGTTGAAATTGCTATCATTAAAATAGCCACGGATGGTAGCCGGTTGGTAAAAAGAAAGCTGATTAATCCCGAAATATCCATACCAACAGCTTCGAGTGATATACATGGAATTACGGATGATATGGTAAAAGATGCACCCACTTTTAAACAGATGGGTAACGAAATAAAAATGTTTATTGATAACTGCGATATGGGAGGATACAATAGCAACCGTTTTGATATTCCTATTTTAATGGAAGAATTTTTACGAGCAGGAATGGATGTTGATTTAAGTACTCGTAAAATGGTAGATGTACAACACATATTTTATACTATGGAACCCCGTACATTAACCGCTGCTTATAAATTCTTTTGTAACAAACAACTACTAGATGCACATAGCGCAGAAGCTGATATTGAAGCTACCATTGAAGTATTTATGGCACAATTAGAAAGGTATAAAGACTTGGGCGATTCGATAGAATCTATTCTAGCAATTATTGGCGAAGACAAAATAGTAGATTATGCCCGCCGTTTTGGGTTTAATGATCAAGGTCTCGAAATCTTCAATTTTGGGAAGCATAAAAACCGAACCGTAGTCGACGTTTTAAAATCTGAACCTCAGTATTATGATTGGATGATGCGGGGAGATTTTCCATTACATACCAAGCAAAAACTTACCGAAATATTCAATAGAACTCTATTAAAAAATAATTAATTTTCTTTAATAACAAATAGATTTATTAAGAAAATCTTAAATATACTGTAATTTTATAGATGTTAATGTACCATAGCCATTGGAAAAATTAGTTATTATACCCACATTCAATGAGAAAGAAAATATCGAAAAAATAATCGATACAGTTATCTGTTTGCAACTTAATTATCACATTCTTATTATCGACGATAATTCACCTGACGGCACCGCTGAAATAATAAAATCTATCCTATTTAAATATCCAGGGCAACTATTTTTAGAACAACGCACTGGAAAATTAGGTTTGGGCACCGCTTATATTTATGGCTTTAAATGGGCCATTGAAAAAGGGTATCAATTTATTTTTGAAATGGATGCAGATTTTTCTCACAACCCTACAGATTTGGAAAGGCTGTATTTAGCCTGTAAAAATGGGTCAGATCTTGCTATAGGATCAAGATACATAAAAGGGGGGGAGATAGTAAACTGGCCATCAAATCGCATCCTGCTATCTAAGGGAGCTTCCTTATATACTCGTCTTATAACTTGGATGCCAATAAAAGACCCTACAGCTGGTTTTGTTTGCTATAAAAAAGTAGTACTAGAGACTATAAGGCTTGATGCTATTGCTTTTGTAGGCTATGCATTTCAAATTGAAATGAAATTCGCTACTTGGAAACTAGGATTTAAAATACAGGAAGTACCTATTACTTTTATAGATCGCGAATATGGTAATAGTAAAATGAATAAAGGAATTATTAAAGAAGGTATATTAGGGGTAATAAATTTGCGCTGTCAAAGTATCTTTAAAAATTATCGTAGAAAACTAACTCTAGCTAACAACATTATTTAGTTTAACTGATCTCTTTTGCAATATTATACTGCTATTTGCAAGCACTTTATTTAAGGGTATTAGTATTATCATTTTTTTAAATTGGGCATCTGTTCCTAATAATTATCATTTAAAAGCTGGATGAAACTGATGTAATGTATTTCGTAAATATTCCCTATCTAAGTGGGTATAAATTTCGGTAGTGGTAATACTTTCATGTCCCAACATCTCCTGCACAGCCCTTAAATCCGCACCGCCTTCAACCAAATGCGTTGCAAAAGAATGTCGGAAAGTATGTGGGGATATATTTTTTATTATACCTGCTTTTTTGGCCAGGTCTTTCAACAAAATAAAAATCATCACCCGGCTAAGTTTACTGCCTCGGCGGTTTAAAAATAAAACATCTTCTTGACCTGGTTTTATTTTAACGTGTACCCTTATTTCATTTTTATAAATATTGATATATTTAATGGCATCGCTACCAATAGGCACCAATCTTTCTTTATCACCCTTTCCTATTACCCTTAAAATACCAATATCTAAATACAAGCAACTTAATCGTAGATTAGCCAGTTCGCTTACCCTTAATCCACAGCTGTATAAGGTTTCCAATATAGCTTTATTACGGCCACCTTCAGGTTTGCTGAGGTCTATTTTAGCAATAATACTTTCAATCTCATCAAAACTTAAGGTATCGGGTAAGCTTCTCTTTTGTTTAGGCGTTTCAAGTAGCGCACTCGGGTTAATAGTTACAATTTGCTCAATAAGACAATAGGTATAAAAACTCCTTAGTCCAGATATGATTCTCGATTGAGAAGCAACTGTCATTCCTGATTCACTAATCCATTGCACAAATTTTTCTAGGTCTTTAAGTTCTAGATCCTGTGGCGATAACATTTTATTGACCGCTTGTAAATAATCTGTCAGCTTATCTATATCATGTAGATAGGCCTCGACAGAGTTTACTGCCAACGATTTTTCAAGCTGTAACCAAGCTTTAAAGCCTTTTTTATAAGGTTCCCACATGTTTTTAAAATAGGTTTATTGTAAGAATGATGATTAAAGTTAATTATATGCTACTTTCGCAAACTCAATTTCGTTAATAGTTATCAATATACAATATGCAGGCAGTTAATTTTCGATCCTTTAAACAAAAAGTAAGACATAATAAAAAACGCTTAAAAAGTTTTCTTACCAAGTTAGAAAAAAATATCCCCAAAAATTTGGATAAATTAACTACAACACTTCAGATTGAAGTATGGAAAGAAGTTGATTGCCTAACCTGTGCCAATTGCTGTAAAACGATGACTCCTACTTATACTAAGGCGGATATTAAAAGAATTGCAACACATTTTAGTTTAACCCCGCAGCAGTTTAGCGATAAATGGCTTATCTACGAAAATAGAGACAAAGATTGGCAGAATAAAAAACAACCTTGTCAATTTTTAAATCTTAAGGATAATAAATGTTCTATTTATGAAATACGACCTGCTGATTGTTCTGGATTTCCACATTTGGCTAAAAAGAAAATGGTAGACTATATGCATGTACACAAACAAAATATTGAATATTGCCCTGCTACATTCAAGTTAGTAGAGAAGATGCAGGAGCAATTAAGAAACGGAAAGTGAGCCGGAAGTGTTTATGAGGGTTTAAAGTTGTTGAAATGGGCATCGCCTTGAAAAAAAGATGACAATTAAGATGACATCTTTTTTTCTTTTATATTTAGTTGTTGAAGGTTTATGCGATTTTAATTTATAGAGGTAAAATGAACCAGGGGATATATGTAATTGCTGGATCTTTACAAATAAACATCTTCAATTAAAAAATATTCAACTGGCTGATCTTTTAAAATAGTAATAGAAAGAATATTAAACTGAATTCTTTCCCATTGTGGCTGTTGGTACAAATATTGCTCTGCTGCATTAATAAGATTTTGAATTTTTTTTGAATCAACACCACCTTCAGGATATCCAAATTGTTTAGTTAGTCTTGTTTTTATTTCAAAAAAATGTAGAATGGTATCTTTTTCAGCGATAATATCAACCTCTAAATGCCTGTAACGCCAATTTTGGTGCATAATTATATATCCTTGCTGTAATAGATATATTGCTGCCAAAGACTCTCCCTTATTACCTGTAATATTGTGCTGTGCCATATTATAAAGGTATTAAATTAGGTAATTAACACCATGAGGATAATTGCATACATTAATTGTCTATTAAAAAACTTTTATTGCTTATTTTTGTAAAAATGATACTTAAATGAACAAACAACATATATCTACATTAATTATTGCCGTTTTATTAATCCTTATCGCTGCATTTAGTAGGGTATTTATGTACCCTCATAATTTTAGTCCTATTATTGGGATGGCTATTTTTGCTGGAGCTGTAATTAAAGATAGAAGATTAGCTTTTGCTTTACCGTTACTTGCCATGTTTTTGAGTGATGTATTATTTGAAATTTTTAATATTGCCCCTGGTTTTTGGGGTTGGGGTCAATTGGTAGGGTACGGTATATTAGCCTTAATTACGGTTATTGCTTTTAGCATGAAAAAGGTGAGTGTACTTGCTGTAGGTGGGTATTCAATTGTGTCATCATTAGTTTTTTTCTTTTTATCTAATTCGGCTTTCTTTGTTTTTGATAATCCCGTTTTTCATCTTTACGCACAAAATTTTAGTGGCTATTTGGCTAGTTTAGTGGGCGGGTTGCCATTTTTAAAAATTGGCATTATAGCTGATATAATGTATAGTACTATTTTGTTTGGCACTTATTATTTAGTGCAGCATTTTTCTTTTAATAAAAAAGTAGTGGCTTAATTTTTACATAACATATTTTAAAAAAACTGCTATTTAGCGATTATTTTTTATGATGTATATTATGCTTCTTCATAACCTTCATCTATATACAATTTTTTTCCATCTGCTGCACTTGTAGCTAATTCATCGCAACGGTTGTTATATGCATTATCCGAATGGCCTTTTACCCATTTTAATTCTATCTGTATGTTTTGTGCTAAATAATAATATCTAGTCCAAAGGTCTTTATTTTTTTTCCCGCCTTTAAAATTTGTTTTCATCCATTTTTTTAGCCAACCTTCTTTAATGGCCCTAACTACATATTGACTATCGGAATATACAATTACGGGCAATTCTTTTTTTGTTATAGCTTCTAGTCCGGTAATAACAGCTAAAAGTTCCATACGATTATTAGTAGTATAAGTAAATCCTTTTGATATTTCTTTGCGATGATGATTCCACAATAGAATAACGCCAAAGCCTCCGCGGCCAGGGTTGCCACGAGATGAGCCATCTGTATATATGTGTATTGTATTCAAATAATATTATATAATTTTTTAATTGAAATGGCAGTTCTATTATACCTGTAACACCCCTGTCTTAAATTCGGTCATATGTGGATTGTGATCTGCTGCTGCAATTCCTTCCGAAATCATTTTTCTTGTTTCTGCCGGATCAATTATAGCATCTATCCAAAGTCTAGCACCAGCGTAAAACGGTGTTGATTGAGAATCGTATCGGGCAATTATTTTACTAAGTAAATCTTGTTCTAATTCGGGTGTTATAATTTCTCCTTTATTTTTTAATGCGGCTACTTGAATTTGTAACATTGTTTTAGCGGCTTGCTCGCCACCCATAACTGCAATTTTTGCTGTGGGCCATGCATAAATAAATCGGGGGTCATACGCTTTGCCACACATGGCATAATTGCCCGCTCCATAAGAGTTACCAACGATGATAGTAATTTTTGGAACTACAGAATTTGCCACTGCATTCACTAGTTTAGCACCGTCTTTAATAATGCCGCTGTGTTCGCTTCTACTGCCAACCATAAAGCCAGTTACATCTTGTAAAAAAACAAGGGGTATTTTTTTTTGATTACAGTTCATAATAAATCGGGCAGCTTTATCGGCACTATCGTTGTAAATAACACCACCTAATTGCATTTCTCCTTTTTTATTTTTTACAATGAGGCGTTGGTTGGCAACAATACCAACAGCCCAGCCATCTATACGCGCATAACCGCATAAAATTGTTTTGCCATAGTCTTCCTTAAATTGATCAAAGCTGTTTTTATCTATAATACAATTAATTAGGTCAACCATATCATAAGGTTTACTATTGCCTGCACTCATAATACCATATACTTCGTCATTATTTTTTAGAGGAGATGTGGGTGCAATTCGATTGAACCCCGCTTTTTTATGAGGGCCAAGTTTATTCATAATTTTTTTTACTTGGTCTAAACATGCTTCTTCGGTTTTAAATTTGTAATCGGCAATGCCACTAATTGAATTATGAGTGTCTGCACCACCCAGTGTTTCGCTGTCAATATCTTCGCCAATAGCAGCTTTTACAAGGTATGGGCCTGCTAAATAAATAGAACCATTACCTTCTACCATCAGTGTTTCATCACTCATGATGGGCAGGTAAGCACCACCTGCAACACAAGCACCCATAACAGCTGCAATTTGCGTAATGCCCATTGCACTCATTTTTGCGTTATTTCGAAATATGCGTCCAAAGTGTTCTTTGTCAGGAAAAATTTCATCCTGCATAGGCAGGTAAACGCCAGCACTATCTACCAAGTAAATAACAGGCAAATTATTTTCCATAGCAATTTCTTGCATACGTAAATTCTTTTTTCCAGTAATGGGAAACCAGGCCCCTGCTTTTACAGTTTGATCATTGGCAACGATAACGCACTGGCTGCCGCTTACATAACCAATACCACTAACAGTGCCTCCAGCTGGGCAGCCACCATCATCGGGGTACATATCAAAACCAGCAAAAGCGCCAATCTCAACAAAAGGTTTGTCGTTATCGCATAAATAAGCAATACGCTCCCGTGCTGTTAATTTATTTCGTTCTTTTTGTTTAGCAGCCGATTTTTTACCCCCTCCTTCATAAATTCTTTCTAAGTGTTGCTTAACCTTGCTCCAGGCAAGTCTCATGCTGTCTTCATTTTTATTAAATTCTATATTCATTTTTTTTATTATAAATGTATTAAATAGCTTTTTTTAATTTAAGTATGTTTTTTATCCATGTCTATTATCTTGTTATTTTAATTTGCCAATGAAAAGGTAGTTATTTTTTCTTTAGTGTAACTGCTATAGTCACTGCAAAAATATGACTAATGAAATTAATCACATTTTTAAGGGGAAACAATTTGGAGTAATAATTTATTTGTAATGGGGTATAAAGAAACTGCTGGCATTAAAGTTTTAAAATATTATTTATTGATGCAATATTAAATCCATTTTTAATTACCTGTTTATACTGCTTACTATTTTTATTGATTACGGGATTGGTATGATTAAAATGGATAAAAAAAATTTTCTTTTTTTCTGCGGCTGATAAACCTTTCAGTTTGTTTATACTTTCCATAATAAAAGGGTGAGGAATGGTTGATATATCTCGTCGTGCAGGATCTTGCGGATTATTTATTTCTGCAGCATCAAAAAAAGTACCGTCAATAAAAGCATAATCTACTTTTGCAATCACATCAATAATATGGGTATCCCATTTTTCCCATTTGTCTATGTCTGGTATAAACAATGCTTTTTTATTTGGACCGATGATGGTGTATCCCACAGTTTCAGAAAATTCATCTCGATGGGGAACAGCGAAGGGAATAATTTTTAATTGGTTGGTGAGTTCTATTTCTTCTTGTTCAATAATTTGCTTAAGATAGATGTTTTTATTATTTACTAATTGGCTCCAAGGGGCATTTTGCTCAAGAAATTTTTTCATACGAGGCATAACGTACACAGGTATATTCTTAGCGTTTATGGCTTCCTTGCCTAAGTACATTAGACCTGTGTAATGGCCTATATGAGCGTGCGTTAGCAAAATGCCATCGGGTATTTCTGAGTGACTAGAGGAAGAAAAAAGGTAAAGCGATTTTGCCTGTTGTGAAAAGTCGGGGGTGGCTTCAATAATAAATTTTTTTTGATTAATTACATCAATTAGTCCAAGTGAAACCACACGTCTGTATTTATCTGGATGTAAAAATAAATCTTTACAACAATCTTTATTGCAGCCAATTTGAGGTGATCCTGCATCTTGTATTGTGCCTAATACAAGGAGAGATGTTTCTGTAATGGGCTTAACTAGATTACTATTGGTTAAGTTAATATTTGTATTACTATAATAATTTTTACATGAATACAACATCGCAAAAAGAGTAAGAAATTTTAATTGTCTCATATTTTTTTTATTGTAAAAATTAAAATATAAAATTAAAGTGAGCGGGCAGTATTACAATTTTCATCTCATTATCTTCTATATATTCTCCATCTAAATGCGCCTTAATAAGTTGATTACTTTGTATTGTTACTTTTTTTGTACGGTAATAATCAACAATTGCAAGTGTAAGGTGTTTTCCTTTTTCAATAACAGGCAGGTATCTAAGTCTTTTTAATGGTGAGACGGAGTTGACTAAATTGGCATCCAATAATCCATCGTCTGGTTTTGCCAAGGGGGCTACATAAAAGCCTCCGCCATATCGAGTTCCGTTGGCTATGCTAATCATAAAAAATTTGCCTGTCACAGTTTTTTCTGCTGATGTAATGGTATAGTGCTGTTCTTTATAAAACAGAATATGTTTTAAAATAGAGATCATAAAAGAAGTTTTTCCGCCAAATTTATTAACATCTTTTAAACTTTTGGCTACGGCACCTTCAAATCCAATACCCACCCCATTTAAAAAATACAGATTGTTACATTTGCCAGCATCTATTGGTTTTGATGTCGATTGTAGTATATGATTAATTTGTGCTTCTACTGTTGTTTTACCATATAACAAGGCATGAAAATCATTGCCTGTACCTCCGTTAAAAATACAAAGTGGTTTTTTTATATCGTTATATTGGTTAATAAAATAATTAACTGTGCCGTCACCGCCACTAATCCAAATCTGGTCATATTTATAAATTCGGCTATCCCATTCTTTTTCTGTAAATATTTTCGATATTATTTTTCTATCTGTTAAAATTCCTTGAATTATTTTAGCCAATTTAATGGCTTTTCCACTACCGGCAATTGTGTTGGTGGGAATAGCTATTCGCATGAAATTAGTTTTTATATTTTACAATATAATTAACTTATTTGCATTTATTGCTGTAATAGCGGCTTTAATATATTTAATGCCGGACTATTAAAGGCATTCTATTTTTATATGGTTAATGTCTATTACTCCAATTGGTTTAGAAGGTATAAAAATTATAACAAAGTATATGGACATTATGACTATATTTAATTACATTTCAACTATAATAAATATATGAATACATCTTCATTTTTACTTTATGGAGCTAATGGGTATACTGGAAAAATAATTGCAAAACTTGCAAAAGCTTATAATTTAAACCCTATACTTGCTGGGCGTGATAAAATTGCATTACAACTTTTAGCAAAAGAATTAAATACTAATTATCAAGTTGTCAACCTAGACAATACAGAAAAATTAGAATCAATTTTAAAAGAAACCCCGTTGGTTTTGCATGCTGCGGGCCCATTTAAACACACAGCAAAACAAATGATAGAGGCCTGTATAAAAACAAATACCCATTATATTGATATTACAGGAGAAATACCTGTTTATGAAATGGCAAAAAAATATAATGATGCGGCTTGTAATGCTGGTATTATGGTAATGCCCGGTACAGGGTTTGACGTGGTGCCTACAGATTGTATTGCCCTGTTCTTGAAAAATAAATTGCCCGATGCTAACGAATTAAAATTAGCTTTTGCATCCATTAGTGGTAGTATTAGTCATGGTACTGCCTTAACAATGGCTGAAGGCATGGGCGAAAAAAGTGCCGTAAGGAAAGATGGAAATATTGTTAGTGTGCCACTTGGGCATAAAGGGATGTGGGTAGATTTTGGTATTAAAAAATTATTTGTAATGACAATCCCATGGGGTGATATTTCTACCGCATACACCACTACCAAAATTCCAAATATAGAAACCTACACCGGCATTTCACCAAAAACATTTAAACTACTTAAATTTCAAAAACTATTTAACTGGCTGCTAAGAACTACTTTTATTCGTAATAGGGTAAAAAATAAAATTAATAATGCCCCTGCCGGTCCATCTGATGAAAAACGAAACAATAATAAAAGCGTGATTTGGGGGGAAGTAAAAAATAAAAATGGGCAAAGTAAACAAGCCCGATTAATTTGTCCCGATGGGTATACACTTACTGCATTTAGTAGTATAATTATAGCGCAAAAAATTCTTGAAGGAAATTTTAAACCGGGCTATCAAACACCAGCAGGCTGTTACGGAGAAAACTTAATACTAGAAATACCAGGTATAATAAGAGAAGAGATATAATATTGAAATAGAAAATGAAATGGATATATAATACAAGAACTTATGTGCATGGTTTAAAAAATACCAAAACCGACCTTTTGGCCGGTTGCATACATTATTGCATGGCTGTTGCTGCATGTATTGTTACCCAAAACGAAAAAATACTCAATAAATTCTAATTGAATGTTTGGAGAAATTATGTTGCGATTATCAACACCTGATTTCAAACGCTTTGTACAAGCCGACACATTTGATATTACTTATGGCGGCGGCTGAACTGTTGCTTCCTACGAGTATTATTTAACATGTTCATCAACGTTATAAGTAGGGCTTTTGTAATAGGCTGAACATTTGCACTAAATTTGAACTTTGGTACTTTCTAAATCCCACCTTCGCCAAGCCCGAAACCGTTATGGGCAAATATTTGTCGAACTGTCGCATAATTCCTAATTTTTATCTTACCAAATCACCTATCTTTATTTTTTAACGAATATGATAGACCTTTTTGCGCTCCTAAACTAAAGCCTAAAGCTTGTGAAAACTATTTATGCTTTTTTTTGTTTGTAATATATGAACATAATTTTCAAATCAGGTTTTATTTTTACCCCTTACAAAGCGCCTGAGCAATCTGATTTTGAAAGGCTATTTGAGATTTTTAGTGAATTGATTACGCACACTTCAGGTGATGTAGAAGAAGCGTTAAATTGGTTTAAAATTTTAGATAAGGAATATAAATTGACAAATGACGAGTATACGCTGGATGATTTTTTGGAAGATTTAAAAAAGAAAGGCTACCTCAAGGAAGAAATTAAAGCAAAAGGTCCAGCTGCCCTAAAAATTACAACAAAAACAGAACGTGCGCTTCGTAAAAATGCGATGCAACAGCTTTTTGGAAACATTAAAAAAAGTGGTTCTGGCAGTCATAAATCAAAAAAAAGCGGCCAGGGAGATGAATCAACAGGTGAATTTAGGAATTTCCAATTCGGAGATAGCATTGAACAAATATCAATTACCGAAAGCTTAAAAAATGCGCAAATCAATCATGGAATTGGTGAGTTTAAATTATCTGAAGAGGACTTAATTATTGAAGACACCCACCATAAATCTCAAATGAGTACAGTCCTGATGATTGATATCAGTCACAGTATGATTTTATATGGTGAAGACCGAATTACACCTGCTAAAAAAGTAGCCATGGCTTTAGCAGAACTTATTACCACTCGCTATCCTAAAGATACCCTGGATGTAATTGTATTTGGAAATGATGCTTGGCCCATAAAGATTAAAGATTTGCCTTACCTTCAAGTGGGACCATATCATACCAACACTGTTGCTGGTTTAGCGCTAGCGATGGATATTTTAAGGCGAAAAAGAAATACCAATAAACAAATCTTTATGATCACAGATGGAAAGCCTAGCTGCGTTCGAATGCCTGATGGGCAATACTATAAAAACAGCAACGGCTTGGATCAATTCATTGTCGATAAATGCTACACGATGGCAGCTCAAGCCCGGAAATTGCACATTCCAATTACGACATTTATGATTGCACAAGATCCTTATCTTCAGTCTTTTATTGAAGAATTTACTAAATCAAATAAAGGAAAGGCTTTTTTTACCGGACTAAAAGGACTTGGAGAAATGATTTTTCACGATTATGAAAGCAACCGAAAAAAACGAATTAACTAATACTATGAATACTACATTAAAAACAATAGGTGACTTAAAAAAAGCAAAGTATGTCTCCAAATCTATTAAAACAGAACTAAGGGACAACTTGATTCACGCACTTCAGGCTGGTAAAAAAACCTTTCAGGGAATGCATGGTTACGAACAAACTGTCATACCACAATTAGAGCGCGCCATCTTATCGAAACATAATATTAATTTATTGGGATTGAGAGGACAAGGAAAAACTAGAATCGCAAGGCTAATGATTCAGTTATTGGACGAATATATTCCAATTGTTGCAGGAAGTGAAATCAATGACGATCCCTTTGCTCCCATTAGTCGATATGCGAAAGATATTATTCGTGAAAAAGGAGATGCAACACCGATTGAATGGCTTCATAGAGATGATCGTTTTTTTGAAAAGTTGGCCACTCCTGATGTTACAATTGCCGACCTTATTGGCGATATTGATCCTATTAAAGCAGCAAATTTAAAACTGAGTTATGCCGATGATAGGGTCTTGCATTTTGGAATGATTCCGCGTGCAAATCGTTGTCTTTTTGTAATTAATGAATTGCCAGATTTGCAAGCTAGGATTCAAGTTGCACTCTTTAATATTTTGGAAGAAGGCGATATACAGATTCGAGGCTTCAAATTAAGAATGTCCTTGGACGTTCAATTTGTATTTACCGCAAATCCAGAGGATTATACCAACAGAGGAAGTATTGTTACTCCCCTCAAGGACCGGATCGGCTCACAAATACTTACGCATTACGCATATGATTTGCCGACTGCAAAACGGATAACTAAACAAGAAACAGAAAAATCTGACAGTCGAACAATTGCTGTTTATGTGCCGGAACTAGCCAAAGATTTACTTGAGCAAATTGCTTTTGAGGCTCGAATGAGTGAATTTGTAGATCCTAAAAGTGGTGTGAGTGCGCGCATGAGCATTACAGGTTATGAGAACTTAATTAGCACAGCTGAAAGGCGATCACTGCTGAATGGTGAAACTCTAACCTCAGTCCGCTTTAGCGATTTAATGGGGATGATTCCATCTATTACCGGGAAGGTTGAGTTAGTATATGAAGGTGAACAAGAAGGCAGTGATTTTGTGGCGAATCACCTGATAAATGAAGCGACCAAAACCTTGTTTTTAATGCGTTTTCCGAAAATTGAAAAACTTAAAAAGTCAAATCAAACTACCGTCTATGATGCTGTAATCGAATGGTTTATAAAAGCTGACCAAATCGAACTTTCAGATGAAACCACAAATAAGGATTATCAAAAGGTATTATCAACATTGAAACCACTTGATGAATTAATACGCATCTATCAACCTGAACTAGCTAAAGAGGATGTAAATTTTATGAAAGAATTTATACTTTGGGCCTTAGTCGAACTCAAGCAGCTATCAAAGAAGCGGACTGAAAATGGCATTCTTTTTAATGATATGTTTGATAGTTATATTAAAAGTATGTAGCTTATTATCTAATTTCCACAAAATTATACGGGTGTAAAACGTCAGCATAAAGTGGGCCCTTTGATAGGCGAAGTACGAACTTTTTGGTAGATGATTTAAACAATATTTTAAACTACTAAATCAAAAAGCCGATCTCAATGATTCCTCTGTTTACATATTAAAATTTCTTTTTGATTCAGTGGTCTTTACAATTATGGCATCCCTTACGCTTGGGCTAAGCCTTCGCTCCATTACGCCCAAGAGCAGGAACAACCAAACAACTAAATAATGAAACTATTTGTCTACTTTTAGGCTGTACTAAAAAGGGGGAGCTTACACAACAACTACATACCTTTAAGGAACTTTTATTGAAGCGGAGATTATGGAGGATTGGTTCGTGTCTTCACGAATCAAGGCGAGGTTTTTAAAAATCTTATAGGTTTAAATAGTAAAAACATGAACTGGGAAGCAAAACCTATAAAACATAAAGGCGAAAGCAGAATAGCAGTGTATTTTGAAAAAAATGCGGAGTGGATAGCGCGCATAAAAAAGCTAGCAGGTGTAAGGTGGAGCAGCAGTTTAAAAGCTTGGCATGTGCCCGATAATGAAGAAAACCGACTTAGGTTTAAATTGGATTTACCAATTGTTTTAAGTGAAATACATATTCAAAAAATAGAACAATTTAAACGATGGTTAAGTTCAAAAAGGTACAGCCCTAATACCATCAAAACTTATTCGGATGCATTGAATACTTTTTTAAAATATTATCATGATAAGCCGATAGAACAAATAACTAACGAAGATGTAATTGCTTTTAACAACGACTATATTTTGAAAAATAAACTTTCTTCTTCGTTTCAAAACCAAGTGGTAAATGCTGTTAAATTATTTTATAGACAAATACAAGGTGCTACTATTAATGTAGAATTAGTTCACCGGCCTAAACGAGAAAAGTTATTGCCAAATGTGTTAAGTAAGGAAGAAATAAAACAAATATTGAACGCCCCTACCAATGTAAAACACAAAACCATGTTAAGTTTAATTTATGCTTGCGGACTTAGAAGAAGCGAACTGCTAAACCTAAAACCAAACGATATAGATAGTAATAGAGGAGTAATTATTATTAGGCAATCGAAAGGGAAAAAAGACAGGATTGCTCCTTTAAGCGAAAAAATATTAGTAATGCTAAGGGAATATTATAAAGGCTTTAACCCAACTACTTGGCTTTTTGAAGGTCAAGAAATTGGAAATCCGTACTCTGAAAAAAGCCTAGAAAGTGTTTTAAAACAAGCATTAGCAAAATGTAAAATTACAAAACCTGTTAGTTTGCACTGGCTTAGGCACAGTTATGCCACACATTTATTAGAAAATGGAACAGATTTAAGATTTATTCAAGAAATACTTGGACACAAAAGCAGTAAAACGACTGAAATTTACACCCACGTAAGCACTAAAAGTTTACAAAACATAAAAAGCCCTTTTGATGACTTGGATATGTGA
>CAMBEI010000040.1 GCA_945865645.1 Chitinophaga pinensis
GTACTGGGTTGAAATAGGTGACCTTAATGGTAACCGATTAACTATGTGTAGAGTGGTAGTTCAGTAAACAATCAAGAATTAATTATAATAAAAATCCCTCGATAATATCGGGGGATTTTTATTGATATAAGTTTTTGTAAATAAAGAAAGTAATAAATAATTTCTTTACTATAAAGAACTAGCCCTTAATTTTAATACCTTCAATAAATAAAGAATATATATGCTGCCTGATGAATATTATAAACAAAGAATTATAAAATTACGTACTTGTTTAAAACTACTCAATAAAAAAAAACAAGCTTTAGCCTGGTTACGTTTTGTTACAATAATTGGGATAGGAATGAGTTGTTACTTCTTACAAGCCATCGGTATATTATATGTTCTAATTGTTGCATTAAGCCTCTTAATTATTTTTACTCAATTCGTATTTTCGGATCTTAGAAATAAAGCTGCTATTGAAAATCAAGAATCTCTAATTCAAATTAATGAAGATGAATTAAAAGCGTTGGCACATAACTACTATCATTTTACAGATGGCCAAGAGCATATACAAGAAGAGCATTTTTATACGAATGACTTAGACATTTTTGGCCATGCATCTCTTTATCAATATATAAATCGTACACAATCTCAGATGGGCAATAACAGCCTGGCTTACTGTCTATCAAATCCCACCAACCCCGACACTATATTACATAGGCAAGCCGCTATTAAAGAGCTGTTAAATAAAACAGAATGGCGGCAGCAATTACAGGCCATTGGTGCTATAGAAAAAATAAAAACAGCAACACAAAGCAGACTACAGAAATGGCTTATAGAAAAAGATAGTTTTGTTAATAATACTTTATGGGTAATCGCGAGATACACGATGCCTGCTGTTATAATTGTAGTAATATTTTTAAATATAACCGATGTATTGAGCAACTATATCAGAAATTATTGCTTACTAGCTTCTGCCCTACTTGCCTTTTATATCAGCAAAAAAGTTACACCTCTACATCAGCAAGTTTCAAAAATAACTGATGAACTTAAAATACTTTCATCTAGTATTCATTTAATAGAGCAAATTAATTTCACTTCTACTTATTTAAAAGATTTACAAAAACAATTTAATCAAGAAAATGAGAAAGCATCATCAAAAATAAATCAACTAAAAAAAATATTAGATTGGCTAGATCTTCGGTTTAATTTTGTTGTTTATATTCCATTGGATATACTTTTTCAATGGGATTTGCAACAGGTAATGGCATTAGAAAAATGGAAGCGTAAAAATAAAAAAAATGTAATGGCATGGTTTACTGCATTAGGCGACATTGAGGCAATAAATAGTTTGTCAACTTTATCGTTTAATCATCCAAAATGGTGCTACCCGATACTTAAGGAAGATCATTTTTTTATTGAGGGCGAGGAAATTGGTCATCCGTTACTTCAAGATGAAGTATGTATAAAAAATTCTTTAAAAATTAATAGTAGCGGAGAGCTAATGGTAGTTACTGGCAGTAATATGGCAGGAAAAAGCACCTATCTAAGAAGCATTGGCATTAATACTGTTTTAGCTATGGCCGGATCATCGGTTTGTGCAAAACACTTTTGCTTATCGCCAGTGCAAATTATAAGTAGTATGCGTATTACCGATAATTTACAAGAAAGTACTTCTACATTTTATGCTGAATTAAAAAAGTTAAAAATAATAATTGATAAGGTAAATAACAAGGAAAAAGTTTTCATCTTACTAGATGAAATTTTAAGGGGAACCAATTCATTAGATAGACATACTGGATCTGTTGCTCTTATTAAGCAATTAATAAAGTACAATGCTGCAGGAATACTAGCTACGCATGATGTAGAACTTGCTAAAATGAAAGATGCGTATAAATCAAATATTTTAAATTACCATTTTGATGTACAGGTAAGTAATGAAGAGTTGTATTTTGACTACAAATTAAAAGAAGGTGTTTGTACCAGTTTAAATGCATCTATATTGATGAAAAAAATTGGCATTGAATTATAACTACCTACTCCATAATTTATAACTAAACAACTACCGTCCTTTTCCCCATCCAAACCAATCGTTACCATTTGCATATAGCATTAAAGCTAAAAGGATAATCATGCCAAATACCTGAGCATATTCTAAAAACTTTTCACTGGGTTTACGACCTGTTATCATTTCTCCTAAAGTAAATAATACATGTCCCCCATCCAATGCGGGTATAGGTAAAAGGTTCATAAAAGCCAATATAATAGAGAAAAATGCAGTGATTGTCCAAAAATGCTCCCAATCCCACTCAGTACCTGAAAAAACAGAGCCCATAGCTTTAAAGCCGCCAACTCCTTTATAAGCACCTGTTTCGGGAGATAATATTTTTTTAAATTGATCTATATAAAACTGAAGTTCTTTTCCAGCTCTTTTTACACCAGCTGGTATTGCTGCAAAAAATCCATACTTTTTAACTTCAAATTTATAAATACCCAAACTATCATATTCTTCATGACTACCCGGAGGATAAAATCCTATTTTTCCACCGTTAACAAGCGTGGTAGTTATATTTAAAATTTCCTCATTTCGTTTAACGATTAGGTTTATTGTATCTCCTGTTTTTTGCTTTTTCATAAATGTAGAAAACTCGTCATAAAAATGAGTTTCAACGGAATCTACGCCAACAATCAGATCTCCTACCCTTAGCCCTGCTTTATATGCGATACTAGTATCATCTACTACAGAGACCATAACGGGTAACCTTGGACTAATCAAAGGGCCTTCAGTTAATTTCTTTTTTTCAATCAATTTTCCAATAAGATCAACTGGCATATCCATTGATATTTCTTTACCATCTCTTTCAAGAATTACATTTTTATTAACCACCAATATTTTCTTTAAAATATCGGTATATTCAATAACGGGTTTGCCATCTACAGCCAGTACTTTATCTCCATTTTTAAATCCTAGATCGTTAAAAATAGAATCGTTAAATGAAATGCCATATTTTAATGAAGCCGCTGGTATTTTTTTCTCTCCCCAAACCATCAAAATAGCTGCATAAATAACAAAGGCTAGCAAAACATTCACTGTTACACCTCCCAACATAATAATTAAACGTTGCCAGGCAGGTTTACTTCTAAATTCCCATGGCTCTGCTGGAAGTTTTAAAGATTCTTTATCCATACTCTCATCTACCATTCCAGATATTTTTACGTACCCGCCTAATGGCAGCCAACCAATACCATAAACTGTATCTCCTACTTTCTTTTTAAATATAGAAAACCATGGATCAAAAAAAAGATAAAATTTTTCTACGCGACACTTAAACCATTTCGCGGTTATATAATGTCCAAATTCATGCAGGATAACAAGTATTGAAAGCGACAATAAAAGCTGAGCTACTTTTAAGCCCACACTGGGCCAGTTTATTGCTAATAAGGTAATCTCCATTTTTTAAAAAATTAATTTGTATTTGATGTTGATAAATGATTGTAAATCTTACTAGAGTTCACTTAAAGATTAATTAATGAAGCCGCGAAATTACGGGCTTCACCGTCAGTTTCAAAATATTCCTGTAAAGTTGGATTTTCAATAAATGTAACTTGTTGCATCGTTTTTTCTACCATGGCAGTAATATCTAAAAATCCAATACGGTTACGCAGAAAGGCCCACACAGCAATTTCATTGGCTGCATTTAGTATACAAGGCATATTACCAGCCTTATTAAGCGCTTCAATGGCCAATGCTAAATTTCGGAAAGTTTTAACATCTGGCTCTTCAAAATTTAAAACCGGATACTTGCGAAAATTAAGTCTAGGAAAGTCATTCTTAGTCCTACCTGGAAATGCCATAGCATACTGAATGGGTAATTTCATATCGGGCAACCCCATTTGTGCTTTAATACTACCATCTTCAAACTGAACCATACTATGTATAATACTTTGAGGATGAATAACGACTTCAATTTGATTAGGACGTAAATTAAAAAGCCACTTGGCCTCTATCATTTCAAGACCTTTATTCATAAGTGTAGCCGAATCTATAGATATTTTTGCCCCCATGGTCCAATTGGGATGTTGTAAAGCATGATCTCTTTTTACGTTGACTAAAAAATTGGGCTTTTTACCAAAAAAAGGACCGCCACTTGCAGTAAGAATAATTTTTTCAATAGGATTTTTAGATTCCCCAACAAGGCATTGAAAAATGGCGGAATGCTCACTATCAACAGGTATAATGGGGGCTCTTTTTTCAATAGCATTTTGCATTACAATGTCGCCTGCTACCACTAATGTTTCTTTGTTGGCAAGGCCAACAGCCTTTCCCTTATCAACCGCTTTTAGTGTGGGCTTAAGGCCTGCAAACCCTACTATTCCAGCAAGCATCATATCGTAGGTGTCAAAATCTGCCACTTCTTCAAGTGCAGACTCCCCTGCAAAAACTTTAATATCAGTAGATGATAAAGCCTCTTTAAGCTTTAAATACTTTGTTTCGTCCCCAATAACAACTGCATTAGGCTTAAATTCAAGTGCCTGAGCAATTAATAATTCATCATTGGTTTGTGCTGTTAATATTTCTGCTTCAAATAGATTTGCATTAGCACGAATCACTTCAAGCGCCTGCGTACCTATGGAGCCCGTTGAACCAAAAATTGCAATTCTTTTTTTTATAGTTTGATCAGCCATTATTTTTTAAAAGTTGTTCCAACAAATCTAACCTAATAATTGTTGAAAGGCGATTTTTACCTTATTAAAATTAAACTTCAGTACAATGTCCCTCATCAACAACTTTATTTCATTATTACACAAGTTACCCATTGAACCTACATGAGTATGGTTTAAAGAATCTGAATGAAAAAAGTTTTCAGATTCAACATCAGTAGCTACTTTTTTGTATGCATCCCTAAATGGCATCCCATCTAAAACCAGCTTATTAACCGCTTCTAAAATAATTAAATCAACTAAACTTTCGGCATATGCCACAAACCAAAAGAAGGAGGCATAGCTAATTGCAAGTGCGTATAACCTGGCAATCAATTTGATTAATTTTTTACTGACAGAGAGAAATATGTTCCCTATTGTACTATCAGATTGCACGTCGAGATCTGGGAATAAAGATCAATATATTATCCATAGTATAAAACATACACCTAGCAGATGAATTCACGTTTCCACTATGTGATTTTATCCTGTTTAATAAATTAATAAGCCCCTAATTTTTCTAGCGCTTCTGCAATTTTCCTATCATTGCTTAAACGGGGTACTTTATATTGTCCCCCGAGCTTGCCAATACTTTTCATATAATCTATAAACCCGTTTTTCTTGATGGGCGTAATTTTTAATTGTTGTAATATATTTCCACCAACAAGATCATTGTAGTACACATTTTTTTTACGCAGATTATCATCTATCTTTTTTGAAAAAATATTTATCCCTGTAGGAATATTTTCGAATTCAATAAACCATTCATGATAGCTTTTCCCCGCATCGATAGATATTTTTGGTGCAACTGTAAATTCAGTAATAAGAATATTTTCGTCAGCTGCTGCTTGTAATAAAGCGGCTTCCACTTCTTCGGTAATTACATGCTCACCAAAGGCAGAAATAAAATGTTTGGTACGTCCAGTAATAATAATGCGATACGGATTAGTAGAAACAAATTTAATGGTATCGCCAATATTATATCCCCACAAACCTGCATTGCTATTAATTATTAATGCATAATTTTCTCCTATATGCACCTCTTTTAATGTTAATCGGGTAGGGTTTTCATTAAATATTTCGTCTGCAGGCACAAACTCAAAAAATATTCCGCTGTTGGTGTTTAATAGCAATCCTGTTTCTTTTTGCGAATCCTGAAATGCAAAAAATCCTTCACTGGCAGGGAATAATTCGATACAATCAATTTTTCTACCTATGCTTTCAAAAAGTTTGGCTTTGTATGGTTCAAAATTTACACCCCCTTGTACCATTAAATTAAAATTGGGAAACAACTCTCCTACTTTTTTGCCACTTTTTTCTATCAACCTATCAAAATACATCTGCATCCATGGAGGAATCCCACTAATGAGAGTCATGTTTTGATTTATTGTTTCATCCGCAATTTGATCTAGTTTTTCTTCCCATTCATCAATGCAGTTAGTAGTAAAACTGGGTAATTGGTTAGCTCTTAAATATTTGGGTATATGGTGATTTACAATGCCGCTTAATCTGCCGGTAGGTATGCCTCCTACTCTTTCCAAGTCAGGAGAGCCGCTTAAAAATATTAATTTGCCATCTGCAAATTTGCTGTTGCCTGTTTCTGCCATATAGCACAATAAAGCATTACGTGCTGTAATAATATGATTAGGAATAGAGTCCTTGGTTATGGGTATATATTTTACCCCACTGGTTGTACCGCTGGTTTTAGAAAGATAAAGGGGTTGTCCTTTCCATAAAACATTGTGTGCGCCTTGTTTTATTTTTTCGATATATGGTTTAATGGCCTCATAATCTCTGATTGGGACTTGTTTTTTAAAATCTTCGTAATTTTTTATACCAGTAAAATCATGGTCTTTTCCAAAAATTGTTTTGGCTCCTACTTTAATCAGATGATTAAAGATTGTTTGCTGATCTGACTCAGCCGTTTCCATGCTTTTTTTAATCTGTTTATATATGTAAACGGCAAATGGTTTTGCCAGCAAGGATTTTATCTTCATTACAATGTATTCAAGCCTTTGGTTACAAATTTACGTTGTTTTTTTGGAGAAGAGTAAAGATTTAATTAATTGCGTTTATTTACAATCACATGCCCATTCTGTTTCCAAATCAATTACCGTTACTACTACTAAGCTATGATTACCTTTTGGTGTAAACACGATCCTTACAAGCTGTTTATCATATGTATACCCTTCTATTATATAGGTTTTACCTCTTTTATTCGATTGGATCTTTTTACTATTTAAAATTCCATTTTTTAAAATCTCTTTCACTTCCAACTCACCAATTTTTCTGCAATCCATTCTACATTTTGCATGTTTACTAAAGATAATATTGTTAGCATTACGCTTAATTCCTTGCTCATCATTGCCCTTTTCCTTTGAAGGCAACGATGCAGACATAGTGATTCTATTTTCAGCTTGTCCGGTTGAGTATTTTTGGAGCATATTGCCCCGTTGATTCTTTTTAATAAAAAATAACAAGAAGGCAGCGGCAATGAGGATAAAAAATGGCAAGTATTTTTTAATCATCATGCAAGTTACGTTAATGACAGAATAGGAATAATCCTAGCAGAATGTATAGTAAGATTTTTTGCACTAGTATAGGATAATACTATAATATAGATATTAATTTATGTAAATCTGTTTCATCTGTGTAAAATATGTTCTATCCTCTTTTTCGTTATTTTTGCTGCAATGAATAAAACAGTAGCATTACATACTTTGGGCTGTAAACTTAATTTTTCCGAAACCTCTTCCATTGGAAGATTGATGGAGAATGATGGCTTTGAGAAAAGAAATTTTGATGAAGTGGCCGATGTATATGTAATTAATACCTGTTCGGTTACCGAAAATGCAGATAAGGAATGCAGGACATTGGTGCGTCGTATTCAACGAAAGGCTCCTGAAGCATTGGTTGTAATAACCGGATGTTATGCACAATTAAAACCAAAAGAAATAGCTGCAATACCTGGCGTTGATCTTATTTTGGGCGCTGCAGAAAAATTTAGTATTGTACAGCATGTAAAAGAAATTACAAAAGGCGATAGCACCAAAATATGCAGTTGCGATATTGAAGATGTACATGAATTTACTGCATCTCATTCTATTAATGACCGTACCAGAATATTTTTAAAAGTGCAGGATGGATGTGATTATAATTGTTCATTTTGTACGATCCCTATGGCAAGAGGTAAAAGCAGAAGTGATAGCATTAATAATGTAATTGAAAATGTAGAAGCTATTGCAAAACAGGACGCCAAGGAAATTGTATTAACCGGTATTAACCTAGGTGATTTTACCTCCCCACTTAGCAGTCTTCAAAATCCAAAGAGCGAAAGCATGGCTAAGGACAACAAAAAAATAGAAGGGAATTTTTTTTCCTTGATAAAAGAATTAGATAAAATCACAGGTATTGAGCGATTTAGAATTTCATCTATAGAACCCAATTTGCTCAGCAATGAGATTATTGAGTTTGTAAGTAACAGCAAAAGGTTTATGCCGCATTTTCATATTCCCCTGCAAAGCGGAAGCGATAAAATACTTGGCTTGATGAGGCGACGATATAAAAAAGATTTGTACAAAGAGCGAGTTGAGCTAATAAAGACCATGATGCCACATTGCTGCATTGGGGTTGATGTTATTGTTGGGTTCCCGGGCGAAACGGATGAAGATTTTATGGAAACATTTAATTTTCTACATCAGCTCGATATATCTTACCTGCATGTGTTTACTTATTCGGAAAGAACAAATACTTTAGCTGCAGATATGAACTCGGTTGTTCCTATTAACATAAGACATGAAAGAAATAAAATTTTACGTAACCTGAGTTATCAAAAAATGCAATATTTTACAAATGCACATATTGGCGAAACCAGAAACGTTTTGTTTGAAACAAAAAATAAAAATGGATTGATGGAAGGATTTACTGATAATTACATAAAAATAACAACATCGTATAACGCAAATTGGGAAAACAAAATTATAGAATGGAAAATTTAAACCGCATTCAGTTGTATAAATACCAGGTTACCGTAAATTTTTACATGGATGATGAATTTTTGTCGTTTGTACCTACCCACCGAGTTTATATAAATAGCTTAATAGAAAAAAACATCCTTGATTATTATACCGTGAGCATGGAAAGTAGGAAAAGTTGGATGATTTTTAACGCAACTAGTAAAATTGAAGTAGGGGAATACCTCATTAAATCGCCATTATATAATTATTGGACAGTGGAGATTGATGAGTTATTTGTGTACGATGGCCATTCTTACAGATTGCCAGCAATTCAGTTAAATTGATTTCATGTAAAAATTTTTGTTAGCAATATTTAACCCTTATCTTTGTCCGCCGAATTTAAAAAGGGAGTTTAGCTCAGTTGGTTTAGAGCATCTGCCTTACAAGCAGAGGGTCACAGGTTCGACTCCTGTAACTCCCACAAATACCACAAAGGGTTTCAGTAAAAACTGAAACCCTTTTTATTTTCTGGTTTAAACATGGTTTAAACATTTCGTTATTTTTTCCATTGTAAGTACCTTCGAAAAATATTATCTCTGCTAAAGTTTTTTTATTGAGTTGGATAATTAATTATTAGTCACAAAAACCGAATTAGCACAGGCATTAATACTGCCATTAGTTAAATTTGTAGCCACTCCATTTTTCCAAATTTTTGCAACTTCAGTCGTTCCGTTACCACCCTCAATACCTGCTGCATAAACATCAGTACCCGAAACATAAACAGAATAAGCCTCTCCTTCATTACTGCCATTAGTTAAATTAGTAGCCACTCCATTTTTCCAAATTTTTGCAACCCATCTTGTCCCACTTCCCCCAAATCTTTCCTTCCCCGCTACATAAACATCAGTACCCAAAACAAAAACTGAATAAGCATCAGCACTAATACTGCCATTAGTTAAATTGGTAGCCACTCCATTTTTCCAAATTTTTGCAAAATTACCCTCATAACCCGCTACATAAACATCAGTACCCAAAACAAAAACCGAATGTGCAGAGGCATTAATACTGCCATTAGTTAAATTTGTAGCCACTCCATTTTTCCAAATTTTTGCAACTTCAGTCGTTCCGTTACCTTCCTCATTACCTGCTACATAAACATCAGTACCCGAAACATAAACAGAATAAGCATGTCCTTCATTACTGCCATTAGTTAAATTGGTAGCCACTCCATTTTTCCAAATTTTTGCAACCCGTTTTGTCCCACTTCCCCCAAATCTTTCCTCACCCGCTACATAAACATCAGTACCCAAAACAAAAACTGACCAAGCAGTAGCATCTTTACTGCCATTAGTTAAATTGGTAGCCACTCCATTTTTCCAAATTTTTGCAACATTACCCTCATAACCCGCTACATAAACGTTTGTTTGTGTAGTTGGTGTAGGATTCTCTGGAGTACATCCTAAGAAGAGGAAAGTACTCAAAATAAGAAATTGTAAAACTCTCATAAAATAAAATTTATTGGTGTAGATTATGGTTGTTATAATTAACATCTTGTAAATGTAAAGCAATTATTTTAAACAGCGGCGATAATAAGGAGTTGGAGCTTCGGCTATGGCTACATTATCTTTTATCTTAGTCTTAGATACCTCTGCTTTATAATGAGCCTCTATAGTGGCTACTACATTTCTGTTTAATACTTTCCTACTATCGTACTGAGTTATAAAAACTCCTCCTACTCTTAGCTCTTATTAAAATATTATCTCTGCTAAATTTTTTTTATTGAGTTGGATAATTTTTATTTTTGCACAACAAAAACATCAGTTCCTAATAAAAAAAACAGAGAATGCTAAAATAACACTATATTTAATATATTATTTTTACATTTTTAAAAAAAATTATGAAAAAAAATTCAATTAAAATGATTAGAAATATATTTTATTTCTTTTTATTTGTAACAATGTACAGTTGTAATACAAGTTCAAAAATTTCAAATGGTGCTTACAGCGACATTAGTTTAAATCGAGATTCTAAAGACTATACTATTACAAGACTAAAAGAAATTAACAAAGAAGAAAAAGCATTTTTTGGTATCCCAACTGGTAAATCATTAAACAAAACAGGAGGAATGGTTGTAAGATTTAACGGGGTTAATGTTAATTTTTTTGGTAGTAAAAGGATTTGGCCAATTCTTTCTATGGTAGCTTTGAGTGTGGTACCTGGCATGGTAATAAGTGAACTTGGGGGTAGAAAAGAAGAAAAAATTTATGCAGGTTATGGTAATATTTATTATCCTACTGAAGGAAAGCTTAATATACCTCTGGGAGTCGGAATGTTATTAGCAACACCAATTACAGGATTTATAAATAACCAAATTTGGCAGGGAATTGCTTCAAGTAGAGCTACATACAATGCAAATTCCCAATTAGTAAATGATAATGATGATATCGACGTTTTTTTAAATCCTAAATATCAGTTTAAAACAAAACAAGGTATTTTTACTCAAAAGTCAACAATAAACTCTAGAGTTATGGGCGCGAAAATTAAAACTGATAACTAATTTTGTAGTTATGAAATAAAAATCTCTACTTTCCCAATAATTTAGAAAGTAGAGATTTTATTCCCGAAAAATTGAAGAAGAATTGGATGAAAATGAAGTTGCAAATTTAAATAACAAAGTAGAATACCATATTGGTGGATTCTTGGGCAGTAATTATGTTTTAAAACACAAGAGTATTCAATCTCCACTTCCCCCATTTAGTGCAATAAAAAAAAGAGAAGGAAAGACTAGTGGAATTTTCATTGACGCTGATTCAGATCAGGCGCATAAAATAAAAAGAGTTAATTATTAGTCACAAAAACCGAAGAAGCAGAAGCACTAATACTGCCATATTCTTGGTTTAAACATGGTTTAAACAAATATAGTAAAATAGCATAAAAAAAGATAGTATTCAATAATATAAAAATATATAAACTATTGATTAATAATAATTATATATTAAAGCGTAAATATCAATAAACATAAGTAGGCTGCCTTACAAGCAGAGGGTCACAGGTTCGACCCCTGTAACTCCCACTAAATATGACAAAGGGTTTCAATGATTTGAAACCCTTTTTATTTTTAATCATTTGCACACAATTTGCACACGGGAAACAATTTTACAGTTTCCCCCCTGGCCATTTTTAGTCCACTTTCTGCTGACGATTTACAATCTGTAAAATGTTGCTTTCCTTACATGAATAAGTAGCTTTTACTGAGTAAACACCTGCTGCAGATGCAATAAATATGCAGATTTGCTATTCCCAGTTCATGATTTAACCTCTTTCTCAATAACTTATTTAGCAAATAAGATGAAAAATAGTATAATTTTTTTTACATTAAATTCGACTATAGGTTTTTCAACTTATTTTTGTTCTATAATTATGATAACATCAAACCCAAATATTAAAATTAAAGAAGATGCCGATACCCTTACCGTAACGGATTATTCTTCTAGCCTTATTGTGTGGAATGATGAAGTAAATACATTTGATTGGGTTATTGACACCTTAATTGAAGTTTGCGGTCATTCTGCCGAACAGGCCGAACAATGTGCCATTATTATTGACTCAAAAGGTAAATATGCCGTAAAAAAAGGCAGCTATGATATTTTAAAAATACAGTGCGATGCTATTACAGAAAGAGGCATAAGCGCTACTGTAGAAACAATAGCAAATTAATTTGCCATGTATCTCCTAGATAAAGAATTGTTTTTTCCCTCATTAGAAAATACAGATAAAGATGGATTACTTGCAATCGGCGGCGATTTAAGTACCAAAAGATTACTATTAGCTTATAAAAGTGGGATCTTCCCCTGGTATAATGAAGATGAACATATTTGTTGGTGGAGCCCTGATCCCAGATTTGTATTATTCCCTAATGAGTTAAAGCTAAGTCGTAGCATGAAAACGGTATTACAAAATGACAAATTTAGATTTACCATAAACAGAGCATTTACACAGGTAATACAAAACTGTAAATCCATTTCAAGAAACAATCAAGCTGGCACTTGGATATCTCCTGCCATGCAAAAAGCATACAATATTTTACACAAATTGGGCTATGCCCATAGTGCCGAAACCTGGATGAATGGTGAGCTAGTAGGTGGACTTTACGGCATTAGACTAGGCAAACTATTTTTTGGAGAAAGTATGTTCAATTTTAAAACCAATGCTAGCAAATTTGCCTTCATTAATTACGTGCAACAGTTACAAAAAGAAAATGTACAATTAATCGATTGCCAGCTACATACTAATCACCTAGAGAGCTTAGGTGCCAAAATGATCTCACGCAATTTATTTATGGAAATACTTGCTTCCAATATAGGTCAATAAATTCCTTATTTTTGTCTATATTTTAAACCCCGGGCTATGCTATTTGAATTTACAGAAGAACATTTAATGATAAAACAAGCTGCTAAAGATTTTGCAGTAAATGAATGCTTACCTGGTGTAATTGACAGAGATGAATTACAAAAATTTCCTAAAGACCAGATTGAGAAATTAGCTGACCTTGGTTTTATGGGCATAATGGTAAAACCCGCATACGGCGGTAGTGGTATGGATACCATTAGCTATGTTTTAGCTATGGAAGAAATAAGTAAAGTTGACGCTAGTGTTAGTGTTTGTGTAAGTGTAAACAATAGTTTAGTTTGTTATGGGCTTCAGGAATTTGGATCTGAAGAACAGAAACAAAAATATTTAACCCCACTTGCTAAAGGTAAAAAAGATGGAGAATTGTACATTGGTGCTTTTTTATTAAGTGAACCAGAAGCTGGCAGTGATGCAACATCTCAGCGTACCACTGCCGAAGATAAAGGGGACTATTATTTATTAAACGGAACTAAAAACTGGATTACAAACGGAAACAGCGCAAGCATTTATTTAGTTATTGCACAAACAGACGTTAGTAAAGGAAGTAGGGGTATAAATGCATTTATTGTAGAGAAGAATTGGCCCGGTGTAGAAGTAGGTGCAAAAGAAAATAAATTAGGAATTAGAGGAAGCGATACTCACACTATTTTATTTACAGATGTAAAAGTGCCAAAAGAAAACAGAATTAATAATGATGGCTTTGGCTTTACATTTGCAATGAAAACTTTGGCAGGTGGCCGAATTGGAATTGCTGCACAAGCATTGGGTATTGCAAGTGGCGCTTATGAACTGTCATTGGCCTACAGCAAACAACGTAAAGCATTTGGCACCGAAATAATGAACCATCAAATTATTCAATTTAAACTAGCCGATATGGCAACCAGAATTGAAGCTGCTAGATTGCTTTGCCTAAAAGCTGCCTGGGAAAAAGACCAAGGGCTAGATTATACTTTAAGCAGCAGCATGGCAAAAGTTTTTTCCAGTGAAACTGCCATGTGGGTGGCAACTGAAGCTGTGCAAATACATGGAGGTTACGGTTTTGTAAAAGAATACCATGTAGAACGGATGATGAGAGATGCAAAAATTACTCAAATCTATGAGGGAACAAGTGAAGTACAGAGAATAGTAATAAGCAGAGCTATTTTAAAATAAGTACATGCCCTCCCCTATTAAACGAAAAATAATAAAGAATTAAAGATACATGTGCAAATGATAAAAAAATTGCATAATTTATATTTCCTTAAAATTATTTAGTCGCGACTGGTAATAACTATGAGTGTAAATAAAGAAAAATATCAGGAAATTATTAAATACCTTGACGGCAAAGCTAAATTGATAGCTGTTTCAAAAACAAAGCCTGCAGATGATATTCAGGTATTATACAATTTAGATCATCGTGATTTTGGTGAAAATTACGTACAAGAACTAATTGAAAAATACAGCTTGCTACCTCGTGATATTCACTGGCATTTTATTGGTCACCTACAAAGCAATAAAGTGAAATATATTGCTCCTTTTGTTTACCTTATACACGGTGTAGATAGTCTCAGTTTATTAAAAGAAATAAATAAACAAGCACTAAAAAATAACCGCATCATCGATTGTCTACTACAAATACATATTGCTAAAGAAGAAACAAAATTTGGACTAAATAGTGATGAATTGGAAGTAATTTTAACAGACGATCTTACTGAATTAAATAACATTCGAATCTGTGGATTAATGGGTATGGCTTCCTTTTCTAATAATCTAGATCTTGTAAAATTAGAGTTTCAATATTTAAAAAACCTCTTTAAAAAATATACTCCATTGTCTACCGCCCAATGCCAAATGCAAATCCTATGCATGGGTATGAGTGCCGATTATAAAATAGCTCTTGAAGAAGGCAGCAATACGATTAGAATTGGTAGTCTTTTGTTTGGCGAAAGGCAGTACACCTAATAAATTTGCTCTTATTAAATTGTTAAAATCTTAGCAATCATTTTAAAATATGATAGGATATGGTATCGTTTGCATATTATTAAATAACTTTGATATGAATTATACAATTATCATGTCTGTAACATTTGAAACAGAAAAAAATAGAAAAGCATTTACATACACGGCAATCATATGTACGGTAATAATTTTAATTTGCCTACTAGTTTCCTGGAAATTGCCGCAGCACCCTCCTCAAATTTTACAAGAATTTATTGAAATTAATTTGGGTAATGTTGATGAAGCAGATGGCAAAGTACAGCCTTTAATAAATGGCGAAAAATCTTATGCATCTAAATCTACAGGACAGCAGTCATCAGCACCAGCTGATATAAAAACAGATGATAATTTTGATCCTGAATCTGCTTCCATAACAAAAACAATAAAACCAACCAACAAAGCTACTACTCCAAAAGCGGTTGTAATAGACATGCCTAAAAAATTAAAATCGAAAATCGCAGGATATAATGGTCCAAATGTCAACATGGGAAACGGTGCTACAGAAGACAATGGTTACAAATACCAGGGCAATAAACCTGGTGGCACTGGTGATGCAGGTAGCCCTAATAGTAAAGCTGATAGTTATGGTGATACTCCACTAGGAGGTAAAACAGGTGGGGGAGGATTAAGGGTTTCAAAAGGTGATCGTACCATTGTAAATAATTATATTTTTATGGGAGAGCTGCCCCGTGCAACAATTAATGCAGTTATTAAAGTATCTCTTACAGGTATAGGAACATTTGTAACATTCGATAAGGGATCTACCAGTGCTGATGCTAAATACGCGAATGCCATAAAAAGCTACCTGCCAAATATTCAATTCAATAAATCGGATCACGAATCTATAGTTACAGTTCCATTTAATTTTAGGGTACAGTAATTTTTTGTACCATTATTAGTCTATTATCGCAACTCCATGGGGTTATTAACGTACAGCATTTCATTATTCATCTTTTACTACATTTGCTGTTGTATATCCAATATGAACCGATTTACATTACATGACTTACGAGCAAACCATTAAATATTTATATGCCCAATTACCCATGTATAGTCGTATTGGTGCGGCGGCATATAAAGAAGATTTAATTAATACCATCGCATTATGTAATGCATTAGATAACCCTCAAACAAAATTTAAAACCATTCATATTGCAGGCACCAACGGCAAAGGAAGTACCAGCCATATGCTAGCAGCAGTATTGCAGCAGGCCGGATATAAAACAGGGTTATACACTTCGCCACACATAAAAGATTTTAGGGAGCGAATAAAAATTAATGGGGAAATGATTAGCGAATCATTTGTTGTTGATTTTCTAGCTCGTATAAAAACGGTTTCGGAACAAATCACGCCTTCTTTTTTTGAGCTAACTGTGGCCATGGCTTTTGATTATTTTAAAACCCAGCAAGTTGATATAGCGATTATTGAAACCGGCCTTGGCGGGAGGTTAGATAGTACTAATATCATTACCCCTATCCTATCCATCATTACAAATATTGGTTACGACCATATGGATATTCTGGGCAATACGTTAGAACTGATTGCTACTGAAAAAGCGGGAATAATAAAACCGAATGTTCCTGTTATAATTGGCGAATATTTACCCCAAACCAAAGAGATATTCCTTAACAGAGCAAAACAAATAAATGCAACCATTTATTTTTCGCAGGATAAATATGCCG
>CAMBEI010000041.1 GCA_945865645.1 Chitinophaga pinensis
ACTTCGTTGAAAAATAACTTCGGCAGGATTAAGACTTTGCAATAATTTATCTGCATATTCTTTATCTCCTTCCGCTACAAAAAATTCGCCCGTGCTAATATCTAAAAATGCTACGCCTATTTTTTCATCTTGAAAATGAAGTGCCGCTAAAAAATTATTACTATTATGTTCTAATAATTTATCGCTAGTAGCAACACCAGGCGTAACCAATTCTGTTACGCCACGCCTTACAATTCCTTTGGCTTCTTTAGGATCTTCTAACTGATCGCAAATAGCAACACGGTAGCCTGCTTTTACCAATTTGTGTAAATAAGTATCTAAAGCATGATAAGGAAATCCGGCCAACTCAGATGCATCGCGGTTACCATTATTACGTTTGGTTAAAGTAATGCCTAAAACCGAGGCTGTTGTAATTGCATCCTGTCCAAAAGTTTCGTAAAAATCTCCCACCCTAAAAAGAAGTATTGCATCAGGGTATTTAGCCTTGATGGTATTGTGTTGTTGCATTAAAGGAGTTTCTGCGATTGTTTTTGCCATAGCCTACACCTATATGTTGGTAGGTAGCAAAAATAACAAACCAATCGCTGATTATAAAGATTATATACTATTTATCTGATTTATTATATACTTAATTAGTTGATGAGTATTTCTGTCATTTATTTTCTTGCCCGAAACTCTTCTCTAGCTGATCTTTTACTTGTTTTATTAGTGATTAATCATTTTTATACTCTCTTATTTTTTAAATATGGGCACATTAACAATTTATTATAAAAAGTATTTAATTCCTACTTGTAAAAACACTTGCATTACTATACCTTTGTAACTACTTTACATTTTAAAAAAATGAAATTTAATCAATAAAAAATGAAATTTTTTATTTCTATAATGTTTACTGCATTGCTGTTTTTTACCGTTAATGCGCAGCCGCCTAAAGGCATTGGAAAGAATGATCCTGAAGCAAAAAAAATTTTGGATGCCGTAAGTACGAGATTTAAAACTTTTAAGTCTGTTCAATCAAATTTTAGCTTAAAAATAGAAAATGGATTAAATAAGATTTTAGGAAATAAAACCGGCATAGTTTATATGAAAGGTAGCAAGTATCGCATTAAGGTATCTGGGCAGGATATTTTTAGTGATGGTACTAATATTTGGACTGTAGATGCGGCAGCAAAAGAAATAACCCTAACCAAAATTGATCCTTCCAGTAATAGCATTACACCACAAAAACTTTTTACTAATTTTTACGACAAAGATTTTTTATATAAGTTAAATAGTGATACAAAGGGCATTCAGGAAATTGAATTAACGCCTATAGATAAATCAAAAATGTTTCATAAAGTAGTTGTATTTATTAATAAAGCGGCAAAAACCATTACATCTACTAAAATATTTGAGAAAGCTGGAAATCGATATACTTACACTATAAGCCGTATGAATACTTCATCAAATATTCCGGATGAAACTTTTGTATTTAGTCAAAAAAAATACCCAGGAATGGAGTTAGTTGATTTAAGGTAGATTTCTAAATTGCCTAATCTCTATTCTCATCCATTTCGTTTTTTCCCCATCTAAAAGATTCATTTTGTAACCCAACAAGATCAATAACCCGGTCAACAACTGTTGCCGCTAATTCTTCAATAGTTTTTGGATTACTATAAAAAGATGGTGTAGCTGGGCAAATAATTCCACCAGACAGTGTTATGCTTTCCATATTGCGTATATGAATAAGATTGTAGGGTGTTTCTCTTACTACACAAATTAATTTTCTTTTTTCTTTTAAAATCACGTCTGCAGCACGGCTGATTAAATCATTTGAAATACCCGACGCAATTCTTCCCAATGTGCCCATACTACATGGTATAATAATCATCGTGTCATATTTACCCGAACCCGATGCAAAGGGGGCATTAAAATCTTGGGTAGAAAAATGAGATGCTTTATAATTGCCATAACTATCATTATTTAACTCAATCTTCCATACCGCTTTGGCATTTTCAGTCATAACAATACATAGATCTGCTAATTGATTATTAATTATTTGGAATTTTTTAATTAGTAAATCAGCATATATAGAGCCACTAGCACCGGTTATTGCGATAACAATTTTTTTTTTCATCTTTTTTTCATTTAGCTAAAATATAAAACAAAATTACATGCAAAATGTTTGGTTATTAGTATTTGTAATAACAATTTTACTTATTAATGCTTTTACCAAGCATCTACTAAAAACAGAAAATGATACAAGAAGTGCTGGAGCCATTATTTATTTATTAAATTTATCATTCAAAATTATAATTTATTCATTCAATATAAAGCATGACAGTTGCAAAGTTACAGCGAAGTTTAGGCTTATTTCAATCTACAGTTATTAATATGATTGATATGGTAGGTATAGGTCCATTTGTAACCCTACCTGTTGTAATGGGTTTGATGGGTGGTATGTTTTTATATGCATGGATAGCAGGTGCGCTGCTTTCGTTAATAGACGCTATGATTTGGAGCGAACTAGGGGCTGCTTATCCATTAGCTGGTGGTAGTTATAATTTTTTAAAAGAGGCCTATGGCAAAAATGGATTGGGTAAGATGATGAGTTTTCTTTATGTATGGCAAACTATAATACAAGCCCCTCTTGTTGCTGCATCAGCTGCCATTGGATTTTCGCAATATTTAGGTTATCTTGTTGAATTAGGACCTCTGCAGCAAAAGTTAGTCTCTGCCGCCGTAATTGTTATAGTGACCATTTTATTATTCCGTAAAATTGATAGCATTGGAAAAATTGCCGTTTTACTTTGGACGGGTGTGATACTTACAATTGGTTGGATTATAATTGGAGGTATTGCCCATGGGCATTTTTTACAACCCTTAAAAGATATCAACACCGATTTTAGCTGGGGGCAGTTAGCTTCCTTTTTATTTGGACAGGCCTGCATTAAAACGGTGTATAGTTATTTAGGTTACTACAATGTTTGTCATTTGGGAGGTGAAATAAAAAATCCTGGTAAAAATATTCCTCGCAGCATGTTCATCTCTGTAATAGGAATTACTATTTTGTATATTGCCATGAACATGAGTGTGGCCAGTGTTATCTCCTGGAAGGAAATAAAATATTGGCAGGATGCTGGCATCAATACTTTTGTTATTAGCACATTTATTGAACGGCTTTATGGGTTCACTGCTGCAAATACTATTACCATTATGATTTTATGGGTAGCGTTAGCCTCTTTATTTTCGGTAATGCTTGGTTATTCTAGAGTACCCTATGCAGCCGCTATTGATGGTTCTTTCTTTAAAATATTTGGAAAATTACATCCTACAAAAAACTTTCCTTACATCTCATTACTAGTTTTGGCTGGCATTGCTTTCATTTTTAGTATGCTTTTTAAAATGAAACATGTAATTGACGGGATATTGGCCATGCGTATTATGGTACAGTTTATAGGACAGGCTATTGGCATTGTTCTTTTACGTAGAAAAAATGGATCAAAGCATTTAGCTTATAAAATGCCCTTATACCCTATACCCATTATTTTAGTTATTATCATGTGGCTATTTATTTTTTTTGCAACTGGGTTAGCCATCATCCTTTCTTTCTTAATTGTTTTTATAAGTGGTGTGATCGTTTATTTTATCTATGCTAGGGTACAACGGCAATGGCCATACCTAAATAAAAAAAATGAAATAGAAAATATGATACCGAGTTAATTATAGATCAGGTAAAAAGTTTAATTCTTTGAAGGCCTGATCAATAACAGATAATGCCATACAATAAAGTCCATTTGTGATAACCAGGTAAGGAACATGTAGTGACATATTATACCGCAACACCTGCTCCAAAACTAGTACATCAAGAGGAACGTCCATTTCTTTACACTCTATAATCATCCAAGGTTTTGTGTTTCGATCATAAACCACAATATCAAAGCGCTTATATAGCTCTCCTAATTTTATTTCTTTTTCTATGGCGATTAAAGATGCCGGATATTTTTTTATTTGAATAAGATATTGTAGAAAATTTTGCCTAACCCATTCTTCAGGCGTAAGTAAAATCCATCGTTTACGAAGCTCGTCAAAGATAAATTCCTTGTCAGTACCTTTTCTTACTTTTGGTTGATATGGTGGATATTCAATTTTAATCATTTGTATTAAACTTGCCTTAAAAAAAGAATGTTGTATATTTAATCATAAAAAGAATATTATCCGAAAGATATGAAATCAAAAGAAGAAATAATAAAGAACTGGTTGCCGAGGTATACAGGTGAAAAATTAGAGAATTTTGGAGAGTATATTTTACTAACCAATTTTGCCAATTATGTAGAGATGTTTGCCAAATGGAATAAGGTAAAAATTATCGGTACTGATAAGGCTATGCAATGCGCAACTGCCGAAAATATCACCATCATTAATTTTGGCATGGGCAGTCCGGTTGCCGCTACCATTATGGATTTATTAAGTGCCATAGAACCCAAGGCTGTATTATTTTTAGGCAAATGTGGGGGATTAAAAAAACGCAATAAATTAGGCGATTTAATTTTACCAATTGCAGCAATTAGGGGCGAAGGAACTTCAAATGATTATTTTCCACCTGAAGTGCCAGCGCTGCCAGCCTTTGCTTTACAAAAAGCAGTTTCAACCACTATTCGGGATTATGCCGTGGATTACTGGACTGGTACAGTTTACACCACCAATCGTAGGGTTTGGGAGCATGATGAAAAATTTAAAGCATATCTGCAAGATATTAGAGCTTATGCAGTAGATATGGAAACCGCAACAATTTTTACTGTAGGTTTTTTTAATAAAATTCCTACAGGAGCCTTATTACTAGTAAGTGATCAGCCCATGGTTCCCGATGGTATTAAGACTGCTGAAAGTGATAAAAAAATTACGGCTAAATATGTTGATGTGCATTTAAAAATTGGTATCGACTCCTTAAAACAGTTAATGAATAATGGCTTGACAGTAAGACATCTAAAATTTTTATAAGCATGCATGGTGCCACTACTCTCCATAAATAATTTGTCCATTCAATTTAAGAGTGAAACTGAATTACATACGGCTGTCAATAATATTTCATTTGAAATTGCAGCCGGAGAACTGATTGCCATTGTAGGCGAAAGCGGCTCTGGAAAATCAATTACCGCATTATCAGTTTTACAATTACTCCCTAAACAATCAACAGTTAGTGGCGAAATTTTATTTCATCAACAAGAAACAGTTGATATTTTAAAATTATCAAAAAAAAAAATAAATAACATCCGTGGCAATAAAATAGCTATGATATTTCAGGAGCCAATGACCTCTCTGAATCCAGTTTTTACTTGTGGCTATCAAGTAATGGAATCCTTACAATTACATAAGCAATTATCTAAAAAAATTGCCAGACAAGAAACAATTAAACTTTTTGAAAAAGTACAATTACCTGATCCCGAAATATTAGTTGATCGTTACCCACATGAATTAAGCGGCGGACAAAAGCAACGGGTAATGATTGCCATGGCAATGTGTTGTAATCCGGCCCTTTTAATTGCAGATGAACCAACAACAGCATTAGATGTAACCGTACAAAAGAAAATACTGCAACTCATTAAATCTTTACAACAGCCAGTACTATCGGACGGACAAAACAACATGGGTGTTATTTTTATTAGTCACGACCTAGATGTTGTTTCGGATATTGCCGATAAAATATTAGTCATGTACAAAGGTGAAATTGTTGAGCAGGGTAACGCAAAAGATATTTTATTTGCACCTAAACATCCTTATACAAAAGCTTTACTAGCTTGCAGGCCGGCAGCACAAAAAAAAGGAACCCGTTTAAAAGTAGTCAGTGACTTTATTGAACAACCAGAAATTAGTTCAGTTTTTTTTACCCAAAGCGAACCACTTAAAACCTTTACTCCTCCAAGTTTAATCAACAACTCATTTTTGCAAATAGAAAATTTAAAAGTACATTTTCCAATAAAGAAAAACATATTTGGCAGCGCAACAGAATTTTTTAAAGCAATAGATGATGTAAGTTTTACTGTTGCGCAGGGAGATATTGTGGGATTAGTTGGAGAAAGTGGTTGCGGTAAAACTACATTGGGCAGAACGATTTTGCAACTAGTAAAACAAACTTCAGGCAAAATATTGCTTAATGGTAAAGATCTTTCTCAAATACCATCTGCTGCATTGCGAAATATGCGCAAAGATTTACAAATAGTTTTTCAGGACCCCTACGGATCGCTTAACCCCCATATTAATATTGGTGATGCCATATTGGAACCATTAAAAGTGAATGGAATTTTTAATAATAATAAACAACGAAGAGAAAAAGTTATAGAGTTGTTAGAAAAAGTTAGTTTGGATACAAATTTTATAACCCGTTATCCCCACCAGTTTAGCGGTGGCCAACGCCAACGGATTTGTATAGCAAGGGCTTTGGCACTCAACCCTTCTTTTTTAATTTTTGATGAGAGTGTTTCTGCATTAGATGTTAGCGTGCAAGCACAGGTATTGAATTTATTAACAGATCTTAAAATGGAATTTGGATTTACTGCTATATTTATTTCTCATAATTTATCTGTGGTACATTATATGTGCAATCGCATTTTAGTTATGTACAAAGGAAAGATAGTAGAAAATGGTGATGCAGATCAGGTTTATCATCATCCAAAAAATGCATATACACAAGCCCTGCTAAACGCTATACCGGGGAAAACAGGTATCAGTCTTTCTAGTAAATAATAATTCAATATTCTAAATATTCACTTGAATTCGAAAAATCAAAAAGTAAAAAAAGATTAAGCACTATTATATTTAATTATTTTGATATTTATTCACAATTTTACACAAAATTGTATCAATTAGCTATCAATTAAAATATTTAAGGTCTTTTTATGGCTACTATTTATTACCTTTGTCACCTTTAAATCATGCCGTAACATGATAAACGTCCTTAACCTAGGGCAACAATCTCTGTAAAACTACAGTACGGGCATGTGACACCAACAAAAATTAAAACCGTTACATGAAATTATCCCAATTTAGATTTGACCTCCCACTAAATTTAATTGCACAAAACCCTACAAAACGTCGTGAAGATAGCCGGATGATGGTTATTGATCGTAAAACAGGGCAGATGGAAAACAAGTACTTTAAAGAGATTCTGGATTACTTTGACGATAAAGATGTATTTGTAGTAAATAATACTAAGGTTTTTCCGGCTCGTATGTATGGTCGAAAAGAAAAAACAGGTGCTAAAATTGAAGTTTTTCTTTTACGAGAATTAAACAAAGTTAATAAACTTTGGGATGTAATTGTAGACCCTGCACGTAAAATTAGAGTGGGTAATAAATTATATTTTGGTGAAAGTGATGAGTTAGTTGCCGAAGTAATTGATAACACCACAAGCCGTGGACGTACCATTCGTTTTTTATGGGATGGCACTGATGAAGAATTTCGTGCCATGATTGAATTTTTGGGTGAAACTCCTTTGCCAAAATACATAAAGCGTAAGCCAGATGAAGAAGATAAAGAACGTTACCAAACTGTTTATGCGAAGCATGAAGGTGCAGTAGCCGCGCCAACAGCAGGACTTCATTTTAGTCAGGAATTAATTAAAAGACTAGAGATTAAAGGCATTCGTTTTGCCGAAACAACCTTGCATACAGGACTTGGAACCTTTCGTCCTATTGAAGTTGAAGATTTGAGTAAACATAAAATGGATGCAGAATATTACCGTGTTGATGAAATAGCCTGCAATATTGTTAACAAGGCAAAAGAAAATGGTAATCGAATTTGTTCTATTGGCACTACAACAATGCGGTCTATGGAAACTTCATTTACTGCACAAAAATTATTAAAACCGTCTGAAGGTTGGACCAATCATTTTATACATCCACCATATAATTTTAATATTGCAGATTCATTGGTAACTAACTTTCATTTACCAAAAACAAGTTTGATGATTATGGCATGTGCATTTGCTGGTTACGATTTAATGATGGAAGCTTATAAAAAAGCGATTAAAGATAAATACCGTTTCTTCAGTTATGGAGATGCAATGCTAATTATCTAATAAAATACTAACTAACCTAAAAAAAACGCCGGGCGTTTTTTTTAGGTTTTACACAAATTTATACATATTGTTGGGTCTAATGGATCAGTAAAAAAGATTTTGTTAATCCGCTGCCGCAACAATTTTTTCCGTATTGCTATTTAATAACAGGTGATGTTAATCGTTTTATTTATCTTTAGTCAACAAATTACTTGAGTATGAAAACGATTCAACAATGGCTAAGTGAATACGGCGAAAGCCACCAGGACCATACCAACAAAACCATTCACTGGATTTGCGTACCATCCATATTTTTTTCAATTATAGGAATTTTATACTGCATTAAACTTCCTGTTGAAATTGCTGGCATACCATTAAATGTAGCCATGATGGCACTAATATTGATTACCATTTATTACATCACACTTTCTAAAACCCTTTGGATTGGGTTATTAGTTTTTGCTATTTTTTGTTTATGGTTATGCAATCTAATTGAGCAAACAAATTTTATTCAACTCTGGCTTTTATGTATTATCATTTTTGTAGCAGCCTGGATAGGACAATTTTATGGTCATCATATAGAAGGGAAAAAACCGTCTTTTTTAAAAGACATCCAGTTTTTACTGATTGGACCTGCCTGGCTGATGAGTTTTATTTATAAAAAACTGGGAAGTAAAATATGAATAAAGTTAAAAGTAAAAGAGCAGCTCATTTTTGAGCTGCTCTTTTACTTTTAACTTTAAATTATAAATTAAACAACCCCTTATTCAGCAACTTCAATGTTACTTCCTTATCTGCCCTAGCTATTAATAGAGATACATTATGCCTGCTACCACCATAGCTAACCATCCGAACTGGTATGGGTTCCAGGGCGTCAAATATTTTTTTCATCACATCTTTTGTCATGGCAATTTCATTGCCTACAATAGATACAATGGTATGATTGGTATCAATTTCGACCGTTCCAAAAGCTTCTAATTCTTTTAAAATTTCGGGCAGGTGCACATCATCATCTATGGTAATGGAAACGGCTACTTCCGATGTGGTAATCATATCAATGGAGGTACGGTGTTTTTCAAATACTTCAAAAACCTTACGTAAAAAACCATAGGCTAATAACATGCGGCTACTTTTAATTTTGATGGCTGTAATACCATCTTTTGCTGCCACTGCTTTTACACCAACGCTTCCCGCTTTTTCTGTAATTAAAGTTCCTTTGGCTTCGGGTTGCAATGTGTTTAGCAAACGAACAGGCACGTTAAAGAACTGTGCCGGCCAGATGCTTGCCGGGTGCAAAATCTTTGCGCCAAAGTAAGCCAGCTCGGCAGCTTCTTCAAAACTTAATTGCTCAATGGCTTTAGTTTTTTCAACCACACGAGGATCGTTGTTGTGCATACCGTCAATATCCGTCCATATTTCACAAACTGTTGCATTAATTGCTGCTGCAATTAATGACGCACTGTAATCACTCCCTCCCCTCTTTAAATTATCTACTTCACCTTTTGCATTGCGACTTATATAACCTTGTGTAATAAAAATAATTGTCCCCTTGTTCTTATTTAAAAGTTGCGCCAGTTTTACTTTGATGGTTCCTACCTGTGGCTCATCATTGCTGTCGATGGTCATAAAATCGAGTGCTGGTAAAAGTATGTGACCAACTTTTAATTCTTCAAGATAGATACTGAACAATTTGGTGCTTAATAGCTCGCCCTGCGCCAATATATCTCTATTCAATGCCTGGCTGAAAGATATTTTTAAAATGATAGTAAGGAATTCAAAGTGTTCGGCTAAAATTTCAGTTGCTTTTTTTCTAGACCCCTCCTCAGACAATAATTCTAAAACAAAATTTTGATAATGCGTATGCAGTGCTTCTATTTGCTGTTTAGCTAAAGACCGGTCGGTACTTGCTAATGATTCACTGATTTCTACCAACGCATTGGTTGTGCCGCTTAAGGCCGACAGTACAACAATCTTATGCTCTTCATCCCTGGTTATCAGGTTTGCTACTTCCTGCATACGATGCGGCTTGCCTAAACTGGTGCCGCCAAATTTCATTACTTTCATGTATTTATACTTATTGAATTTTGTTACGTAGAATTCGCCTGTAAAAATTCAGATAAAGTGTCAACTTTTTTTAGGGCTCATTTCATCTATTTTAAAAATTTTGAGATGCAAAGATAATCTTAAAAAGCAATTTTAAATTTATTGCTTAAAGCTTTCAAATCCTCTACCACAGAGTGCAGTAAAGGAATTCCATTCTTCATTCTTTCAATTTCCATTTCTCGCTCAGGGTCTCCGGGGATGATGACTTTATCCTGTCCAGTAATTGTTTGAGAAGATCTGAAACGGGTTATCCAATTATCCATGTGTTCTTTAAACTCATCTGCTTTTCTGAAAGCGTCAATACGCATCACACCAAAGAAGTGGCCAATACCTTCGCCTGGCATATTTTCAGGCATAGGAATATATGCAGGAAATGGTGGCACCCATGGGCCGTAATTGGCACCACTAAGTATGGCAGAAAAAATATCAACAATAGCAGCCAGTGCATATCCTTTGTGGCTGCCGTGTTCTTTATCGCCACCAAGTGGAACTAATGTGCCTCCATTTTTTAACTCACCTGCATTGGTTGATGCATTTCCATCCTTATCCTGTATCCAACCTATTGGTGCTTTTAAATTTTTTATTTGTAATATCTCGAGCTTACCATTGGCAGCAGTAGTTGTTGCAAAGTCGGCAACAAAGGCTGGCTGATTACCTGCAGGTATAGCAACCGCGATAGGGTTGGTCCCCAACATTCTTTCTTTAGAAAAAGTGGGAGCCACCAATGCTGATGCATTGGTCATAGCAATGCCGATCATATCGTGTTCCAGAGCCATCATGGCATGGTGGCCGGCAATGCCAAAGTGATTGCTGTTTTTTACACTTACCCAACCGGTACCCACTGCTCTTGCTTTATCAATAGCAATATGCATAGCGAATGGAGCAACTACCAAACCCAATCCTCTATCCCCATCAACAACAGCGGTTGAAGGTGTTTCATGAATGACCTTTAAATCGGGCTTCGCTTTTACACGTGCTGCTTCCCACAAACGTATGTAGCCGCTAAGGCGTGCCACCCCATGACTATCAACACCACGCAAATCAGCTGATAACAAAGATTTTGTTGCAATTTCGGCATCGGTATCACTGCAGTCAATCTGTAAAAATATATTTTTAGAGAAGTTGTATAAGTGTTGGTAATCAAAAGTTGTATTCATTGGGCAAATTTAAGTTTTTTACAGATTAGTAAGCTACTTTAGGGTGTATCAAGAAAAAACGTTTCAGATTACTATAAATCAGCAACAGCTGCTTTTTATATTTGAGAACTTAAAATATTTAAAAAACATTTTACTCAACAGAAGAAATAATATAATTCGAATACTTGTTAGGTGATTCCCATTTTTTTACACTAAATATTTTTAAAGGTGTAGGCTTTATATAAAATAAAAAATGCCCCACAAAATGAGGAAGAATGCAAAGCTTTTTTCTTAATGATCTTTCTGATTTTATGAGACGTACTCAGCTTATTTAAAAATAAATTATCTTAAGAAAAGTAACTCTCTATATTTTGGCAATACCCAGAAAGTGTCATCCACCAATAGTTCCAGCTTATCTACATGGTATCTAAGGATATCAAAATATTTACCCTTTACATTATCGCAGTAGGCAATAGCCATGATTCTAGTATTTTTTAATTCATTGGCTTTTTTTCTTTCAGTAATCATTTTCTCCACGTTATCGCTGATAATATTGATATGATTACTAATTGCTTCCAGTACTTGTTTTTGATTAGCATAATTTTTTTCAGATAGGCCAGCTTCTTTTAAGCCAACTATATTTTTAATTAAAACATTCTGATACTTAATAGCCGAAGGTAAAATAAATGTGGTTGCCATATCCCCCATCACCCTGGCCTCTATTTGCACTTTTTTAATATAGGCTTCCAACATAATTTCATGGCGAGCTTCCAATTCTGGGTGATTATAAATTTCATTGCTACTAAAAAGATGCTTGGTTTTATCCGTCACATAAGCATCCAAAGCCAAAGGGGTAGTTTTTATATTTGGTAACCCACGTTTGGCAGCTTCTTTTTCCCACTCTTCACTGTAACCATCTCCTTCAAACAAAACAGATTTACTCTCCACAATATATTTTTGTATAACCTGCATAATGGCCACTTCTTTCTTTTCTCCTTTTTCAATTATTGCATCTACATCCACTTTAAAACTTTTTAAAGTTTCGGCCATGATGGCATTTAATGCCGTCATAGAATTGGCGCAGTTGGCAGAAGATCCTACTGCACGAAACTCAAATTTATTACCTGTAAATGCGAAAGGTGATGTGCGGTTTCTATCGGTGTTGTCCAGCATCAACTCGGGAATACTTTTATGTATATCTAATTTTAATATAGCCTCATCCTGTTCATCAAATTTATCCGAAACCCTTGCCTCTACTTGATTTAATACTTCGGTTAAATACTTGCCAATAAAAATAGAGATGATGGCGGGGGGAGCTTCATTTGCACCCAAGCGATGATCGTTACCCGCACTAGCAATGGAAGCTCTTAATAAATCGGCATAATCATGTACTGCTTTTATTGAGTTAACAAAAAACGTAAGGAACATTAAATTAGTCTTAGGTGTTTTACCAGGAGCCAATAAATTAACTCCGGTATCGGTAGCCAAACTCCAGTTATTATGCTTGCCACTTCCGTTTATTCCGGCAAATGGTTTTTCGTGCAACAAACATTTTAAACCATGTCGCTTAGCAACACGTTCCATAATATCCATTAATAAAGTATTGTGATCAACTGCCAAATTTGTTTCTTCAAAAATTGGGGCACATTCAAACTGTGCGGGTGCCACTTCATTATGACGGGTACGAATAGGGATGCCAAGTTTGTAACTCTCCTGTTCAAAATCTCTCATATACGCATAGATTCTTTCAGGTATTGCGCCAAAATAATGATCATCAAGTTGTTGGCCTTTTGCCGGTGCATGCCCATAGACCGTACGGCCAGTTAGAACTAAATCTGGGCGTGTATTAGCTAACCCCGCATCAATAACAAAATACTCTTGCTCCCATCCTAAGGTTGCTGTTACTTTTGTAACATTCTTATCAAAATACTGACACACTTCAACAGCTGCCTTATCTAATGCCACCAATGCTTTTAATAAAGGAGTTTTGGTATCTAAGGATTCGCCGGTATAAGAAACAAAGATGGTAGGGATACATAAAGTTTTTCCATTTCCTATTTCCATAATAAATGCTGGCGATGAAGGATCCCATGCGGTATAGCCTCTAGCTTCAAAAGTGGCTCTTAACCCGCCGCTTGGAAAAGAAGAAGCATCTGGCTCTTGCTGAATTAAAGCAGCAGCTTCAAATTCTTCAATAGGCGATCCATCTGATTTAAGTGTAAAAAACGAATCATGTTTTTCAGCAGATAAGCCGGTTAAGGGCTGAAACCAGTGTGTAAAATGGGTAACCCCTTTACTCTCTGCCCAAACCCTCATCCCATTGGCAATATGTGCCCCCATATTGCGATCAATTTTTTTATGTCCTTTTGTAGATGCCACTAGACTTTTATAAGCTTCGTCGCTTAAAAACTTACGGGCTTTATCAAGGGTAAATACATTTTCATTAAAAATGTCAGTAATTTTTTGTGAGCCTTCACCCTTAACTTTTGAAAGAGCATTACTTAAGTTATCAAGGGCTTTAAATCTTAAAGAATCCATATGTATTTTGATTTTATACACAAAATAAACACTAAATAGTTAAATAAACCAATAATTATTTGAACTGTTATACTATTTTTGATATAATGTTTAAAAATAAATTATATATTATATTTTTTAATATGAATACCCCCTAATAACTTTTCCTAATTAATACTGCATAAAATAGTCGTTATTATTAAAGAAAGGTAAAGACTCTGTTATTTTACTAAAGAGCCTAGACTAGGTACAATAAGTTCGATGTAAAGAAATACAGTGCAGGTAAAAAAGAATTTAAAAAATTATAGGAGTGGCTGTTTCGGTTAAAATTATTTTATAAAAAAGAATAAATCAAATTTAATAAAATTATTTTTAAGTAAGGGCTGATAAATAAAAAAAATAGTAAGAATTAAAAACACAATTCCATCTTTATGAATGCCAGAAGCAAAATAAAGTGTTGACGACAGAAGAAAGCTTACAATAATAAACGCTATTTTCTGTTCGGGATATATTTTTATAAATAACCTGTAAAAAAAACACAATAAATAACAGTTAATATACAGTAAATAATTTTTACTGTGAGAAGATAATTAAAATAATTGCTTTTAATGATAAGGATAAAAGGTAGCCAATAGCTACCTTTACGTTTTCTAAACAAGCGTACATCTATATTTATGGAAATAACAGAAAAAACAGCCGAACAACTAAGACTTACTCCTGAAGAATTTGAGCTGATCAAAAAAAAATTGGGCCGCACGCCGAATTTTAATGAACTCTGTTCTTTCAGCGCCATGTGGAGTGAACATTGCAGTTATAAAAATTCTATTAAATGGTTAAAAACATTACCCCGTGATGGTAAAAAAATGTTGGTTAAAGCAGGCGAAGAGAATGCCGGTTTAATGGATATTGGCGATGGCTATGGTGTAGTATTTAAAATTGAATCTCATAATCACCCCTCTGCTATAGAACCATTTCAAGGCGCAGCAACAGGTGTTGGTGGTATTAACCGTGACATTTTTACCATGGGCGCAAGACCCATTGCCTCTTTAAATTCTTTACGTTTTGGAAAATTGACTGAAGCAAAAACACAGCATCTTTTAGCAGGTGTAGTTCATGGCATTGGTCATTATGGCAATTGCTTTGGAGTACCCACCGTTGGCGGCGAAGTTTATTTTGAAGATTGTTATCATACCAATCCATTGGTAAATGCCATGAGTGTTGGTATTTTAAAAAATGGTGAAACGATTTCAGCTACTTCGGGTAATGTAAAGGGTAATCCTGTTTTTTTTGTAGGAAGCGCTACCGGAAAAGATGGTATTGGTGGGGCAAGTTTTGCTTCGGCAGATATCACTGCAGACAGTGCCGAAGATTTACCCGCCGTGCAGGTTGGTGATCCTTTTCAGGAAAAAAAATTACTGGAAGCTTGTTTGGAAGTGATACAAACTGGCGCTGTGGTGGGTATGCAAGATATGGGTGCAGCCGGAATTATTTGCTCCACATCCGAAATGAGTGCAAAGGGAGAAATGGGCATGCGAATTGACCTAGACAAAGTACCTACTCGACAAAAAGATATGAAACCTTGGGAACTACTGTTGAGCGAAAGCCAGGAACGCATGTTGATGGTGGTAGAAAAGGGCAAGGAACAACTAGTGCTTGATGTTTTTAATAAATGGGATTTACCCTGCAGTGAAATTGGCGAAGTAACAGACGATGGACTCTTACATTTTTTTGTAGAGGGTAAATTGGAAGCTCAATTACCAGCCTATGAATTGGTATTGGGCGGTGGCGCTCCTGTATATGACCGTCCATATATGGAGCCAGCTTATTTTGAAAAAATAAAAGCATTTGACCCTAAAACAATTGAAGTTCCTAAAGATCTGAAAGGAATTGCCGAAAAAATTATACAGATACCAAATATTGCCAGCAAAAAATGGGTGTATGTGCAATACGATAGCATGGTGGGTAAAGGCAATACCACTACCAATGCGCCAAGTGATGCTGCC
>CAMBEI010000042.1 GCA_945865645.1 Chitinophaga pinensis
GGTGTAATACCTTGTTAAAAGTGCTAGATAATACGGTGTCGGCGATGGGAGCACGAATGCTAAAGCGTTGGATGGTACTTCCATTGAACAATATTGCAAAAATTAATGAGCGCCTTAATACAGTTGAGTTTTTAATTAAAGAAGTTGAACTTAGAAGTAAATTAACTCAAAGCATTAAACAGGCAGGTGATGTGGAAAGATTAGTGAGTAAAGTGCCACTAAAAAAAGTAAATCCAAGAGAGGTTTTACAAATAGCTAAGGGACTGCAACAAACAGCTGTAATCAAAGATATTTGCGAAGCATCTACAAACGAATATTTAAAAAGATTGGGTGATTCACTCAATCCATGTAAATATATATTAGGTAAAATTGTTAAAGAGCTCAATGAAAATCCTCCAGTAGCTGCATCAAAAGGGAATGTTATTGCAAGCGGTATTAATGAAGAGTTAGATGCATTACGCAAGATTGCAAGTGGCGGCAAAGACTATTTATTAGAAATTCAAAAACGGGAATCGCTAGCAACAGGCATATCTTCTTTAAAAATAAGTTTTAATAATGTGTTTGGCTATTATTTAGAAGTAACCCATGTGCACAAAAATAAAGTACCTGATACTTGGATACGAAAACAAACACTCGTTAATGCAGAAAGATACATTACGCCAGAATTAAAAGAATATGAAGAAAAAATTGTTGGGGCAGAAGATAAAATACTTGCTATTGAAATGCAACTATTTGAGGAACTATTAAATGAGCTGCAGGATTATATTGCCCCTATGCAAGTTAATGGACACGTGATGGCGGTATTGGATTGCCTTTGTTGCTTTGCTAACAATGCTTTACAATTTAAATACAAAAAACCAGTAATACAGGATAATTTTATATTGGAAATTAAAGATAGTCGCCATCCGGTTATTGAAAGAAACTTACCTATTGGCGAAAATTACATAGCAAATGATATTTATTTAGATCCTTCATCACAGCAGATTATTATTTTAACAGGACCAAATATGAGTGGCAAAAGTGCCATACTTAGACAAACTGCTTTAATTACTTTAATGGCACACCTGGGAAGTTTTGTGCCGGCAAGTGATGCTAAAATTCCATTAACCGATAAAATATTTACCCGTGTAGGAGCCAGCGATAATTTAAGTGGCGGCGAAAGTACTTTTATGGTAGAGATGAATGAAACCGCAAGCATCATTAATAACCTAACTAAGCGTAGTTTAATTTTGCTAGATGAAATTGGCCGCGGTACATCTACTTACGATGGCATTAGTATTGCCTGGAGCATTGCTGAATTTTTACATAATTCTGTTCATCAGCCCAAAACATTATTTGCCACACACTACCACGAGTTGAATGAGCTGGAAAATAAATTACAGAATATTAAAAACTTTCATGTAACCAATAAGGAAGTTGGTAATAAAATAATTTTTCTGCGTAAACTAGCACCAGGTGGAAGTATCCATAGTTTTGGTATTCATGTGGCACGTATGGCCGGAATGCCACCAATATTAATTGAAAGAGCTAATGAAATTTTAAAACAACTGGAAGAAAGTAGGCAAGGGACTAAGGTTGCCAGTTTGGATGATAGTATTAAAAAAATGTCAATACCTAAAATGCAGCTTAGTATTTTTGATGCACATTCTTCTACTTTTGATGAAATTAGAAAATTGCTAGAAGCAGTTGATATAAATCGATTAACTCCGGTAGAGGCCTTATTAAAATTACAAGAAATAAAAGGCAAGGTTAAATGACCTTAATAATTAGCGAGCTTGTTTGTCTGGTTATAATTTATTGCTAAACCTGTTAAACCCTTATTAATTATTATCACATTATTATGTTTTGATAATTCTTTGCAATAATTTTGCTGTAGATATGATTAAAAAAATATTTATTTTTTTTTCTTGTTTTTTTTGTTTTGCTAGTTATAGTTATGCTCAAGCATGCACTCTTTCAGGGATGACCCCTGATAAAGCTATCCCTGTTTGTGGTACATCAGTATTTCATCAGGCATTAGTTACTACATGTACGGGCCCTAATATAGCTCAAACCGATTGTGCAGAGACAGTTACTTCAGATCAATCTTTTTGGTATAAGTTTACCTGTTTTCAGTCGGGTACTTTAGGCTTTTTAATCAGTGGTATTTCAAACACAGATGATTACGATTGGGAATTATTTGATATAACTGGGCATAATCCTCTAGATGTATTTAGTAATGCCTCTTTACGAGTTTCATTAAATATTTATGGCACATCAGGTAGTGGTTCTGGCGCCCCATTTCCAAATTCGCCTACCGGCTGCAGGCCTTCAGGTGTTGGAGATGTTCATTGTGCTGGCGACGCTTCAAGTAACTCACCTTTTAATCGTATGCCTGCTATAATTATTGGGCATGATTACTTATTAATGGTTACTAACTGGACCTCAGGAAGTACACTGGGGTACGACCTTTCTTTTATTGGAGGCACTGCAAATATTACCGATCCTAAGGAACCGCATATGGAAAGTTCAAGAGCTTCTTGCGATGGTACACAGGCTACTGTTAAACTTAATAAAAGAATGAAATGCAATAGTCTAACAGCTTCTGGTTCGGAATTCACTATAACGCCTGCATTGGCTAATGTGATTGCGGCTACTGGTTTTGATTGTAGTAATAATTTTGATATGGATTCTTTAATTCTTACTTTAGATACCCCTTTACCACCTGGAAATTATACTATTAATATTCAAAATGCAACCGATGGTAATACAATTAGAGATAATTGCGATAGAGATATTCCGGTTAACGAAAGTATTCCTATGATTGTTTATCCATTGATACCGACCCCTATGGATAGTATTTCTAAACTAGGCTGCGCACCTGATGAAATACAACTTGATTTTCGAAAAAATATTAAATGCAGTAGCATTGCAGCTAATGGCAGCGATTTTATTATTATAGCTCTTGCTGGAACTACGGCCGTAAATGTTATTGGGGCATCTGGTAATTGTAATGCCAATGGATTATCGCCTATAATAAAAGTAAAATTATCTACACCAATTAAAACTAAAGGAAGTTATCAGATTCGCTTGGTTACCGGTAACGATGGCAATACCATTATAGACGAATGTGCCCAGGAAACACCTGTGGGAGCTACTCTAAACTTTAATACAAAGGATACAGTAAATGCTAATTTTAATTACGTTATTAAATATGGCTGCCAACGAGATACCATCAATTATTTGCATGATGGTAGAAATGAAGTGAATATATGGAAATGGAATTTTGATAAAATAAGAAGTAGCAGTCAACAAAACCCTACCCAATTGTATGGCAGTTTTGGGTTAAAAAAAACTTACCTAATCGTTTCTAATGGAATTTGTAGCGATACAAGCGACACAGTTTCTATTTTATTAAATAACGAAATAAAAGCAGTGTTTGAAACAAATACTATAGTTTGTCCAAATGAGACTGCCATTTTTAAAAATAAAAGTATTGGTAATATTATTAGCTGGACTTGGAATTTTGGGAATAGCATTACCAGCACTTTGCAAACCCCATTTCCGCAATCTTATACAACGCCAAGGGTTCCTATAGATGTTTTTCCAAGTTTGATTGTACAGAATAATTTTGGCTGTTTTGATACAGCTACACAAAAAATTGTACTACCCAATAGTTGTTATATTGCCGTGCCCAATGCTTTTACACCCAATAGAGATGGCCTCAATGATTATTTATATCCATTAAATGCCTATAAAGTAACCGACCTTTTATTTAGGATATATAACCGTGGAGGACAATTAGTTTTTGAAACCCAGGATTGGACAAAGCGATGGGATGGAAGATTTAAAGGACAGGGTGCAGATATCGGAACTTATGTTTGGATATTAGTTTATACAGATATTGGTACAAGAAAAAAGGTTCAATTAAAGGGGTCAAGTATATTGCTAAAGTAAAGCTGTGGTTATACTAACTGATAAAACTATCTTTCATCTTTTTTAAAAGATCAGTTTCTATCATTCGATGTGTTATGCGAATCATATTCTTAAATGCCATAGCATGGGAAATACCGTGGCCAATTATAACTGGTTTAGATACGCCCAGCACAGGGACTCCGCCATACTGTTCAAAATTTAAACGATTAAAATATGCGTCATCTAAATTTCGGCGTTTGCTGATGTCATAAATGCTTTCAGCAAGTTTTAAAACTATATTTCCTGTAAAGCCATCGCACACCAAAACATCGGCTTTATTTAATAAAATATCTCGACCTTCTAAATTGCCAATAAAATTAATTTGCTTGTTTTCTTTAAGTAGGGTGTAGGTAGCTTTTGATAACATATTTCCTTTGCCTTCTTCTTCCCCAAGATTTAATAACCCAACTTTTGGATTTTTAAAATTTAAAATGTGTTTAGAAAAAAGTGCTCCAAGTACCGCAAATTGATTTAAGTTTTCAGGTTTGCTATCTGCATTTAAGCCAACATCAACTAATAGTCCAAGCGTACCGTCTTCTCGAGGTATATAAGCACCTATGCCTGGCCGTAATACACCTTCAATTGCTTTTATACTAAACAATGCTCCTACCATCATAGCACCAGTATTACCTGCGCTAATAAATGCGTCGATTTTGTCGATTGCTAGTAATTGAAACCCAATAGCAATAGACGATTTTTGTTTTTCCTTAAGTGCTTTTGTAGGATGTTCGTTCATCTCAATTACCTCGCTGGTATGAACTATTTCATATTTGTTAGTGTCTATAGGATAATTGATGAGGTGCTCTTTTATCAGCGTTTCATCACCTATTAAAGTGAGTCGAATATCGGCTGGTGCATCTATTAAAAATTCAGCGGCTCCCTTCACTGCTTGCAGTGGAGCAAAATCACCTCCCATCATGTCCAGTCCTATGTTCATCGTATCTTCTTTAAATGCAAAAATTCTAAATAAGAAAATCGGTTTATCGAATTTCGGATTTAGAATTGATACTTTGAAAAATATTATGCTTTTAGTGGAGCTTTTTCAGCTACTAATTTTCCTTTATAGAATAATTTTCCTTCGCTAACATGTGCACGATGGCGTACATGTGTTTCGCCTGTTGCAGAATCAATACTTAAAGTTGGCTCACTAGCTTTATAATGTGTCCTTCTTTTTGCACTGCGTTGTTGTGAGTGGCGCCTTTTTGGATTTGGCATATCGCTTTGTTTTAATTTTTAATGATTGATTATTTTTTATCTTTCTTTATTTTTTTAAACTGTTCCAAGCCTTTCCATATTTGATTAGCGTTTGGTAAAGCTTCTTTTACTTCCATCGTCCTCAGTTTTTCTAGTACTTCTTTATTACATTGTGGTCCACCTATCTCTGCATCGCCGCACATTTTTTGTAGCGGAAAACTTAATAGCACAAATTCATAAATCCAGTTGCCCACATCTAAATGACTTTCAGTTCTGGAAATATAATATACATCAGGGTCTTCTTCTTGCGTATTCATTTCATCTGGGTTTTCTAATAATTTAACCAACATGTTAAACTCGTCCCAAATGTCCATTGATAATGGATTTCCACACCGATCGCAACTGATTTCTGCTTTGCCACCAATTTCAAACTTAAGTAGCATAAAACTACTTTTTTTATCAAGATCTAGCTTGATGTTTGCTTGGCAATTGGCAAAATCAGGATTTCCTTTTTCAGCAAAGAACTTATCGTCCACAACGTAGTTAAACGTATGAATTCCCTGTTTTAACCCCACATAGGCTATCTCAAATGTACGTTTACTAGCCATTACGTATGGTTTAAAGGACGGCAAAGGTAAGGTAATATTTACAATTTTTAAGCTAAAAAATAGATTTTATCAACATTGTACCTATTGTTTACTTTTATGATTAATATGAAACTTAAAAAATCGCAATTATTTTCGCTTATAATAGTAGTGTTTGCTTTGTTTATCCACTTGTATTCTAATAATGTCACTAGAGTAGAAAATCAGTATGCAACAGGTATATATGCTGTATTTAGTAGGTTTTTTAGGTATTTATTTGGTTGGATACCTTTTAGTATAGGCGATATTTTATACGCATTCATTATTTTATGGCTTTTATGTAAGCTGGTAAAGCTAATTACAAAATCACCCTCACCCACTTTAAAAACAGGTAGTGTAGATTCTAAAGAAGCAAAGATTAGTAAGCTTATTACTATGCAAATCTTTGTACACAATCTTCTAAAACCAGTTCAGATTTTTCTAATCTTATATATTGTTTTTAACGCATTATGGGGCATAAATTATAATCGTATTGGTCTTGCACATCAATTACATTTACAAATAGAAGAATACAACTTAACAGATTTAAAAATGATCAATAGCTTATTGGTAAAAAAAACAAATGAAGCCAAATTAGCAATTGAAAATATCACATACCCCTCTAATAGCCAGTTGTTTTCAAAAGTAAAAGCGGCTTATCAACATGCCGAAATTGTTTATCCATTTTTAAAATATACACCCGTTTCTTTAAAGCCATCTTTATGGAGTTGGGTAGGTAATTATATGGGATTTACCGGCTATTATAATCCCTTTACTGGCGAGGCGCAGGTTAATACTTTGGTGCCAAAATTTTTACAACCTTTTACCTCTTGTCATGAAGTAGCCCATCAATTAGGCTTTGCAAAAGAAATGGAAGCTAATGCTGCAGCGTATTTAGTCGCTAGCATATCTAAAGATACCTTATTGCATTATTCTTTATACCTCGATATGTTTATGTATAGCAACAGAAACCTTTTTGAAATTGATTCTATATCTGCAAAGGAATTTAGAAAACAATTAAATCCTCAGGTAAAAGCCGATTTAATAGAATGGAAAATATTTAATAAAAAATATAAAAGTTCTATTGAGCCTTTTTTTAGATGGGTATATGAAATTTATTTAGAGCAAAATAAGCAGCCAGAAGGCATTTTAAGCTATGATGAAGTAACAGGATTTATTATTGCATGGTATAAAAAATATGGCAAAATTTAATAATTGAATACTCGATTATTTTTAAAATTTATTTTTCCACATCATACTTTCCACTGGCTTGTTATGCTGGCCGCTATATTTGGCACTTTTCTTTTCATTGTACTTCACTTCAATCTCTCCATCAACAGGAAAATAAATTAACTGGCCAATAGGCATACCTGCATAAACTTTTACGGGCTGTTTTACAGAGATCTCTAAAGTCCAGTTACCACAAAAGCCAACATCTCCTTTACCTGCAGTAGCATGTATATCAATTCCTAAGCGGCCTGTACTTGATTTCCCTTCTAAAAAAGGCACATGCGCATGGGTTTCGGTATATTCTTCCGTTACGCCCAAATAAAATTCATGAGGGTATAACACAATGCCTTCTTCAGGAATATTAAAATGCTCAATGGTATTATGCGCTTTGGCATCTAGCTCTTTGTTTACATATTTGGCAAGGTATTTACCTAGGTGTACATCATAACTATTGCTACCCAAACAGTCCCTATCGTATGGGTCAACTTTTATTGTACCTTTTTCAATTTCTTCTAAAATTCTTCTGTCGCTTAAGATCATAATTAGTTATTTTTTAACCGCTGATTAGTTAATTTGTGTAAAATTATTTGATTCGCAAATATTCAATCAAAAATCTGTAATCAAAAATCTAAAATTGATTTATGCCATTGGTTTATCAACAAAATATTAACGCAACAACAAAAATTGCAGTATGGCATATAACAGAAACGGAAGATTTTTTTTTGAAGAGAGTTTCTTTACAAAGAGAAATAGGTAACTCAAATCAACGGTTACAATACCTGGCTGGTAGATTTTTGTTGAAAGAGCTGTATCCAGATTTTCCTGTTAATTTAATTCAAATTGCAGATACAAATAAACCTTTTTTAGAAAAAGACCTATTTAATTTTTCAATTTCTCATAGTGGAGATTATGCGACTGCACTGGTAAGCATAACACTAAGGGTAGGGGTGGATGTGGAATTGCTGAACAGACAAATAGAACGCATACAGCATAAATTTATGTATGCAGAAGAAGTAGAAATGCTTAATAAACAATGTACCATGCCCATTAATCAAGCACTTACTTTATACTGGAGTGTTAAAGAATCTGTTTTTAAATGGTGGGCAAAGGGGGCTGTTGATTTTAAAGATGATGTGGTTATAAAATTAATTACAGGTTTGCCAGAATCAGGGATAGTGCATTGTGATTTTAAAAATAAATATAAATTAGATGTTCAGTATTTATTTTTTAATAATCATGTTTTAACTTGGGTTTTAACAGATCATTGATCTAGTAAATCATTATCCTCGTTTTCGTCTAATAAAGGGATATTTCCAATAGAAGCTTCTGCAATGTCTTTAGCAGAACCTTACAATCCACTGGTGCTAATCAATACTTTTTCAACTTGCTTTTTGCGGTCTTTCCATATTTTTTCTATTTGCACCCATGTGTAAACATAAAAAAGAGAAGTGAAAACTTCTCTTTAGTGTGCGGCAAAGGAGATTCGAACTCCCACGCCCAGTTATAGGCGCTACCACCTCAAGGTAGTGCGTCTACCAATTTCGCCATCGCCGCTTATGATTATTGATATTAAAGTATTGCAAATGTAAATTTTTTAAAGGATCATAAAAAACAAAACCGTAAAAAAATAAATTATACTTTGTAGTAGTTGTACTTCATTTTTATTTATTTAACACCAACCTGAATGTAGTTCCACGCCTTATATCTGAATGTTTTACAAATAACTCGCCTTTATGATATTGTTCCATGATGCGTTTACATAAGGTTAATCCAAGTCCCCAGCCACGCTTTTTAGTAGTAAAGCCAGGTTTAAATACTTTACTTATATTAGATTTACTAATGCCCTTACCCGTATCAGTTACATCTACTATAACTTTTGTAGTCTCATTTTTAATGTTGATAGTTATATTTCCTTTTCCTTCCATTGCGTCTAGTCCATTTTTTAATAAATTTTCTATTACCCAGTCAAAAAGAGGACCATTTGTCATGGCTTTAATTTCGGTTTCGCCAAAAGTATTAATGCTAAATCCCACAGTTTCAGGGGATCTTCTTTTTATATAATTAATCATGTTATCTATATCCACAACAATGTCATTTAATTCTAGCTGGGGCGTACTTCCAATTTTTCCAAAGCGATCACTTACCAATTTTAATCGATCTACATCTTTGCTCATTTCTGGAACAATCTTTTCCATGCCTGGTGTATTTTTCAGTATCTCCATCCAACCTTGTAAGGAAGTTAATGGCGTTCCCAATTGATGTGCCGTTTCCTTTGCCAGACCAGCCCATAACTGATTTTGGGTAGAGGTATTGCGCGTAGAAATAGCTATTAAAGTAATGAGAATAAAAAGAGCTACAATAAATAACTGAATAATAGGGTAGTAACGTACTTGTTTTAATAATTCAGATTCTCCAAAAAACACCCGATTGGCCTGCAGCGAATCTAATGGGTTTTTCCAAATGATAGGCTCTTGTAGCTTCTTAAATTCATCAAGCTTATCTATTAAATAGGATTTGTTTTCTGCAATTTTTACAGAATCAAGGTTGCGAAAGTCTAGTATGCTGTCTTTTTCTGTAACCAATATCATGGGTATTTCCTTGCTATTTTCAGTTAGTATTCTAATAGCCAAATTCAATGATGTGCTATTATTAAGACTAGCTATATCTTTTGAAGCATCTACCCACTGCTCGATTTTAATTTTTTCTTCAATAGCAATTTTCTTTGCCAGGTGTCTTGAATAAAAAGCAGTACCTGTAACAATGGCAATTGCAACAATGGACAAAAAACTTCTCCAATTGAACAGGGTATTAAACATGCAGTAAAAATAAGGAATAACTTAGATGCATAGCTATTGCATAATAAGAAATATAGTATGTTTGTAAAAACCGCAATTACAGTATCAAAGTATTACGGTAATATTAACATCAAATAATCTAATTAAACTTAGCAAAGAAAATTATTAGAATACTTTTGCTTATATAAAAAATGCAAACTCCATCAGTAGCTATCGTTATTTTAAACTGGAACGGCAAGGAATTTTTAGAAAAATTTCTGCCTTCGGTTATCTTGTCGGTATATGCCAATACGCAGGGGACTTTGCATAAAAAAATTATTGTTGCAGATAACGCATCAACAGATGATTCTGTAATTTTTTTACAACAAAATTATCCGCAGATATCTATTCTGCAAATTAGCAGTAATCAAGGCTTTGCGCATGGGTACAACACTGTACTAAAGCAGGTTGAATCTGATTATTATATTTTATTAAATAACGATGTAGAAGTTACACCAAACTGGATTGAGCCTGTTATTAGTTTAATGCAATCAGATTTGTCTATTGCTGCCTGCCAGCCTAAATTATTAGCGTATAATGATAAAGGAAAGTTTGAATATGCAGGGGCTAGCGGGGGCTGGCTTGATCAATTTGGGTATCCTTTTATGCGCGGACGAATATTTGATGTTTGTGAAACAGATACTGGGCAGTATGATGATGCGAAACCTTGTTTTTGGGCAAGTGGGGCAGCGCTATTTGTGCGTTCAAGCGTTTATCATGAACTAGAGGGGTTAGATGAATACTTTTTTGCTCATCAAGAAGAGATTGATTTTTGCTGGCGCGCACAATTAGCAGGCTATAAAATATACGTTCAGCCTGCATCTGTAGTATATCATGTAGGCGGTGGTACCCTCCCCAAGGGAAATAGTTTAAAATCCTTTCTCAATTTTCGTAACAATTTAATTATGATGGCAAAAAACCTGCCCATTTGTAGCGCTATTTGGAAAATTCCATTGCGATTAAAATTGGATGCATTATCTGCATGGAGGGGGTTATTAAGTGGGGACATAGGATATTTTTTTGCAATAGTTAAGGCTCATTTTTATTTTTTTGGCTGGCTCCTATTCAATAAAAAAAAATCTATCGTTTCAGTAAAAAGGGGTAAAAAGCTTGATGGACTTTACCAGGGATCTGTGGTATGGGCTTATTTTATACAAAAGAAAAGAACCTTTTTTGAAATTATTAATAGTAAATAACTTTTTTTGGCTTGTAGCCCTTACTTTTGCATCGCAAATGATATAAAATGAATCAAGAAGATATTGATAACAAGCACAAAGATTTTACACACAACTGGGTATCAACATCACGTTTTATTTGGTTTTGCCAGGTATTTTTAGTGCTTGCTTTTATTTTGGGAGGGTGCTACAATTTGTATACACAAAGGTATAAAGGGTTACCAAAGGTTAATGTACCATCTAGTACAGAGTATAACCCAACTTACAAATAAAATTTTTATAGTAGTAGCACATCACTTAATTTTGGTGCCCGGATAAATACGCCAGTAATAGGATTTAAAAAATAAATACAGTTCTTTTTAATATTGCGGAAGTAGCTCATTTGGTAGAGCACGACCTTGCCAAGGTCGGGGTGGCCGGTTCGAGCCCGGTCTTCCGCTCAAGTTCCCGTTCAGCATAGGCAGATCGGTTTTTTTTCACATAATAATTTTTAAAATTATTATGTTGTGTTTACTCGGGTGGTGGAACTGGTAGACACGCAGGACTTAAAATCCTGTTCGCAGTAATGCGAGTGACGGTTCAATTCCGTTCCCGAGTACTAAAGAGTGAGAATATTTTGTCGCTTTTTTTATTTTATTGGCACAAATTATTGATATTCATATTCAATTGTCCCCATCAATAGTCTCTCTTTTGAAAAACATTTTTCTTTTATTCGAAGATTATTAGCGTAAGTGTATTTCCATATATAGTAATCACTACCATATTCTTCAGTACTTGTCATTTGCGTTATCTGATCGGTATTGTTATACTCAAAAATATAATCGGGTACCATTTTTTTATTTAATTGGTTTACATGTACCACATCAGTTAACCTGCGTTTGCTGTCGTAGTAATAGTAAAAACTTTTACCAGTTTTAGTATCTTTCTCTATCGATATATTCTTATTTTCATCAAGTGAAAATAAGATGGAACAGCTATCCCTATTGTTTTTAATTATTAACATTTTTTGTAATAAATCTTCTGCATTATATTGATAATAATGGGCTTCTGTTATCTCATTCGTAAAGTTATCATCACTGGAGTGAATATGCGATTGTATACTTTTAATTTTATTTTTATCATTATAAAAATAATTAGATGTATTTACGGCAAGGTCCGAACTATCAATTGTTTGAATAAGTAATCCGTCTTTTGTAAATGTAGAAGTAAACAAAGAGGGACCTGTTAAATTTGACCTAGTAAAAGCTTCTACTAATCTATAATTCTTATTTATATTTCTTTTAATTATAAAGCCATCACTGGGCATCCCGTCACCTTCAAAACTAGTCAAGGTAACTAATTTTATTTTTTGCTCTTTTAGATTTGCCATTTCGGCAAGTAAATGTATATTGCTTACTATATCTTTATAGTAATATTGGGACTGGCTATTTAACCCCATTAAAATACCTAACCCTATTAAAAATACTTTTTTATTCATTTTTTACTTATTTATACAAACTTAAACTATCTTTTTAAAATAGCTCCTTATTGGGTTAGTGCGTATAGATTAAATTTTATTATTTTTAATATAATTAACTTACTGTATTCGATTAAAGAAAAGCAATGGAATATAGAACTTCTTATAAATAGTAAAGCACAAGGGATATGTAATTATCGTTAATTTTTATTCGGTATTTAAACTAAAAAGTATGGTTTTACAATCTAATATCGCCTTTACTAGGCTTGTAAAAATAATGGACGAATTGCGTGATAAATGTCCTTGGGATAAAAAACAAACCATACAAACACTAAGGCAATTAACTATAGAGGAAACCTATGAACTAGCTGATGCTGTTACAGAAAATGATTGGAAAGGTATTAAAGAAGAGCTAGGCGATTTATTGCTGCACCTGGTATTTTATGCCAAAATTGGAGCGGAGCAAAATAAATTTACGTTGGAGGAGGTAATAAACGGAGTTTGCGATAAATTAATTAATAGACACCCACATATATACAGCGATACACAGATTAATGATGAGGAAGATGTTAAAAAAAATTGGGAAAAACTAAAGCTAAACGAGGGAAAAACATCTGTATTAAGTGGTGTTCCAAAATCCCTTCCTTCAATGGTTAAAGCTATGCGCCTTCAGGAAAAAGCTAAACAGGTAGGATTTGAATGGGAAAATAAAGATCAAGTTTGGGAAAAAGTAGAAGAAGAGCAAAAAGAGCTTTTTGAGGCTATAGAATTGGGTGATATAAACAAAATAGAGGACGAATTGGGCGATGTTTTTTTCTCTTTGGTAAACTTTGCAAGGTTTTTGCAGGTAGATGCCGAGAATGCATTAGAACGAACAAATAAAAAATTTATTTCCAGGGTTACGAGCATGGAAGCTGAAGCTTTAAAAGATGGTAAATACTTGCATGATTTAACCTTGCAAGAAATGGATAATATTTGGAATAGGGTTAAAAAAAATATTTAATTTAATTGAAAAGACATTTCTTTTAAACAGATAATTTATAAAAACAGCTATCTGCTAATTTTCGTAGCATGGCTGATAACTTTTTCTTTTATCTCGCCATGTGTAAAGGAATTATGGACCAAGCGAAAGTCGAAATTTATTTTGAAACAAAAGCTTTAGAGGGAACTATTTCCTTTGTTGAATTTCTGATAGTATGTGAGTAATAATTTAAATTAATGCTTTATTTTTTTAATAAAAAATTGAAATTCTTTTAATCCCATACTGCTTAAATTTTGCTCTTTGCAAACCATGGCTTTTTGAGCAGATAATACACCATACCTAATATCCTTAAATCCATCTATATAATGTGCATCTGGATTAATTGAGATCATCACATTTTTTTCTAAAGCATAATCAATACAGCGCCAGTCTATATCCAATCTGCTGGGGTGCGCGTTTAGTTCTATTACCACATTGTTGGCTGCACAAGCATCTATTATTTTTTTATGATCAATTGGGTAGCCATTCCGGCTTAAAAGTAATCGCCCTGTCATATGTCCCAATATGGTTGTGTAAGGATTTTCTATGGCTGCTATTAAACGCTGCATAGCTTTTTCTTCTGTCATTTTTAAAACACTGTGTATGGAAGCAATTACCAGATCAAAAGTGGCAAGCACTGCATTTGAATAATCTAGACTTCCATCGTATAATATATCGCTCTCAATACTTTTAAATATTTTAAATCTGGTTATTTTACTGTTTAATACATCTATAAGCTCGTGCTGCGCCCTAATTTTTTCTTCATGCAAACCATGGGCATAAAATGCCGATTTGCTGTGATCACTGATAACCAGATACTCAAAACCTTGCTCTTTAGCTGCAAGGGCCATTTCTTCTATGGTATTGTTACCATCACTCCAGTTACTATGACTGTGTATGATGCCTTTAATATCTTCGGTTTGTATTAGTGGTGGTAAAGTTGATACTTTTGCTCGTTCAATTATTTTAGCTGTTTCTCTTAAACAGGAGGGGATAAAATTAATATTAGCCTGTTTAAATATGTCAGTATCGTCTTCATGATTGTATTCAGAAAAATTAATATGGGGGAATTGGGTCACAAAAGCATCTATAAATGTCGAACTAGCTGATGTGATAAATAATTTCTCTTCAATGGCATTTATGCCAGTATATAACCTTAGTTTAAGTCCGTTTAGCAGTTTGTAAAGCAGATTATCTGTGTTTTCTTGCAACAGCTCAGGTGGACTTGCTGATTTAAATTTTGATTTAACAGACTCATTGGTACTATTAACTACATATTCCAGCTCTTCAATAATTGGCATTTGTCTTTTAAAGCTACCTGTTATAAACACATTCTCGGGTAAAAAAAGCTTTTTTAAATAGGCTGTAATTTCCGGTTCTATTGCTTCTATTTGTGGGTATAAATAACTTTCTTGATTACTTAAATAAAATTCAATAGTTTCTATTATGTTTTGCTGTGTTTTTTCACCAAATCCATTGTAAAGTTTAAGGCGATTTTCTTTGCAAGCGTATAATAGTTCTCCAATACTTTCTATTTCCATTTCTTTCCAAATGGTAGATATTTTTTTTGGCCCTATACCTTTTATTTTAAGCATTTCTATAACACCCTCTGGTGTTTTTTCAATCATTTCTTGTAAAATTTTTAATGTACCCGTTTCTAAAAGTTCAATAATTATTTTACTCGATGACTCACCAATTCCTTTTATTTTAAAAATTT
>CAMBEI010000043.1 GCA_945865645.1 Chitinophaga pinensis
ATTTAAGTAGAAAGGAAATACTGATAAGACTTCCAAGATCCATGGCTGCATTTAGAAATCCATATCCAATAGGGCCGGTATGTAAAATATTTTCAGCTATTTCTGGAATAAAAGCTACTGCGCCACCAAATAACACGGCAAAGAGATCTAAGGAAAGTACACTAAGCAAATTTTTATTGTTATAAACATAAGAGAATCCATTTTTAATGGAAGTAAGCATAGGTTCTTTTTGGAGATTAATTACGGGAGGTTTTGCTGATAATTGCAATGCAAATATACAAGCCGTAAAAATTAAAACGGCTGTTACAAAATAGGCATTGGAAATACCAATTAATGCAATGAGTAAGCCGCCGATAGCATGGCCACCAATAGATGATATTAACCAGGTGGATGAATTATAGGAAATGGCCTTTTGTAACTGCTCGCGTGAAACAATAGCCGCAATCATGCTATTGGCAGATGGACCTGCAAAGGATCTAATGATACCGGTAAAAAAAACAATAGATAAAATTACTGTAAGCTTTGTATCATTAGTAAACTTAAACCAAGGCAAACTAATAAATGCTAATATAATAGCGCAAAGCATGTAAAAAGCATAAGACCAAACGAGGATCTTTTTTTTATTATGTTTATCAATATAATGGCCGGCAAATAAAGCAGCAATTACTGCAGGCACAAATTCGGCCAAGCCTGCCACCCCTACGATGTAAGTATTGGCTAAATGAAATACTTGGTAAATAACAATGGTGTTTATCATACGCAACCCCAGCACAAAAAATAGTCTTGCAAAAATAAAGCTCCTAAATTCTTTTGGAAGTTGAAAACTGCTCATATATAAAGGTTAGGGCAAGGTTAAAAAATGTTGTCCATCTTCATATTCTTTATCCAAAGCATTTATAATAATATTTAGATGTGCCTCATTGCCTAAGAAGTCGGCATTGCCTGCATCTACATAAAGTGTTTTAATATTATGTTGTTTTATAAACTGGGTATAGGTTTCTTGTAAATTTAAGAGATAATCATTTTGTATAGATTGCTCGTAGTCGCGGTTTCGTTTTTTTATATTTTCTTGTAGTTTTGTTATAGAAGTATGTAAGTAAATAACAATATCTGGTTGTATTATTTGGGGGTTAATGATATCAAATAGTTTTTGATATAGCCTAAATTCTTCCTCGGGTAAATTTACTTTGGCAAATAATATACATTTAGTAAATAGGTAGTCGGATATGGTTACGTTTTGAAACATATCTTTTGTTTGTAATAAATCTTTTAATTGTTTATACCGTTCGGCCATAAAAAAAAGCTCAAGCGGAAAGGCATACTGTGATGGATTTTCGTAAAATTTTGGTAAAAATGGGTTGTCGGCAAACTCTTCCAAAATTAAGCGAGCATTAAAATGCTTACTTAATAAATGAGCTAGTGTAGTTTTACCTGCGCCAATATTTCCTTCTATGGTAACAAAATTATATTTCATGTATTATTATAAAACGAAGTGCAAAATAAGCGGAAACAACATTTGTACAATTAAAACTTTCTCACATTTAGCTTATCGCTACAGCTAATAAGAAGCTGGTGTATCGATTTTTTAAGTATAGGGTGCTTAAGCTGGGGCGATAGTTGATTGAGTGGTACCAGTACAAAGCGCCTGTTTTGTATTTGCGCATGAGGGGTGATAAGTAGTTCCTGATTAATTATTTCTTTGTTGAAAAATAAAATATCAATATCAATAATTCGGGGTGCATTTTTAACTGTTCTTAACCTACCCATTTTTTTTTCTATTTGTAAAATAGTTTTCATGGTTTTTAGTGCCGTTAATTTTGTATCAACAATAATTACTTGGTTTAAAAAATAGGGTTGCTTGGGATTGCCCCAGGCGGCTGTTATATATAAGTTTGATTTTCGATTAATGCATCCAATTTTTTTTTCAATATGTAATATGGCTTTTGATAATTGGGCAATACTATCGCCCAAATTACTTCCAAGAAGTAGATAAATTTTATTCATGATTTAAGTAAAGTCTGTTATCGAAATTAAATTTTTTGGCATAAGATACTTTAAGTTTTTTAAAATCTTTATGTTGTGTGTTGAAAATATAATTACATTCTGCATCTACAACAGCAGAAGGAACTTTTAAAAATAACGATTTGCCAGCCTTGCAAAATTTGGAGCCCATCCATTTTGTATATTCAATATCATCTTTCCATTCTTTTTTCAATTTTTCTTTTGTAATGATTAAAGGGTGAATGTTACTGGAAATTTCTATTTTTAACAGGTAATATGAAAGCGGAATTAAGTTCATGCCGGTATTAACTAGTATTTCCAAAACGGCTAATGAGATATTTTCAGTAGTGTATAAAACTGGAATGCCAATGGAATTCCATCTGCCTCCAGTAATTTTTGCACCAGCACCTGAAATATCATTCTTATATGCTTCGTTACAAAGCCTGTAAATTATCATGCAAGTATACCGTGTTGAATTCTGATCAATTGTGTTAATATCATCTGGATTCCAAATGCAGTAGTTAAAGATTCAAATGAAAGTGATCCCTCCAGCATATAGGGATTGCTTTTTATCCATTTATAGAATATTTCCGTTTTTCCAAAAGTGCGTTTCCCTTCAGTAATAATATTTGCTATTTGCAAGGCTCTTTCTGCATTAATAGTTGCAAACACCGTATTATTTTTTGCATAGCGTTGTAAAGTACGTTCACTAACATGCAGCATGGTAGCCCATTCTGATTGTGTAAAGGGGCCTTTATCGACCATTTTTTTAAATTCATTATATGTAAAATCCTTTACCAAAGGCAAAACTTTTATACTATGGTAAATTGCTGCTGCATCTTTAACTTTTAAAGTCAAAGGGGTAGACTTATTAAGTATGCTTTTTATGTTTTTTTTCATTATACCGTCATATGTCGTGCAAATATAGGACATGTGTCGGTAATGTATAATTTTTTCGAATCCGTCTTTACCAATAACTTTGCATTTAAATTTTAGGTCAGTATGCAAAAATATAGTCAGGTTAGAGCTATGCTAGCAATTACTAAAGCAAGTTTGATAGCAATTTTTAGGAGTCCATCGGCGGTTGTATTTAGTTTTATCTTTCCTTTTATTTTTATTTTGGTATTTGGGTTTATAGGAAATGGGGGAGGCGTGCCAGTGTATAAAGTAGCTATTGATAAAAATTGCAATACCAATAATCTATTATATGATTCAATAAAAGTAAACAATCAAATTAAAATAATACAATTTGAAACGGAACAAGATTTACGATCTAGTTTGATAAAAGGAGAGATTGCATGTATTCTTATCATTGCAAAAGCTAATAATCAGTCTGCAGCTTTTCAATACACTATTAAAAGTACGAGTGCCAGCGATGACAAATGGCCACAGGTATTGACCATATTAAATACAATTAGTGATAAGATAAATAATCAAAAAAATACAAATAGATCTACTTATGTTATGGCTAATCGGTTTAGCCCAATTGAAAGAGAAGTAGTTAGAGAATACAAAACTATCGATTTTATTTTGCCTGGTCAGTTGGGTTTTTCACTTTTAAGTTCAGGTGTTTTTGGCGTAGCGTTCATGTTTTTTAATTTAAGAAACACATTGGTTTTAAAACGATTCTTTGCCACACCTATTAGTAGAACACATATTATTTTGGGCGAAGGTTTAGCAAGAGTTATTTTTCAAATGATTACAGCCATTGTAATTATTGTAGCGGGCTATTATATATTTGGATTTACTTTAGTAGATGGGGTTACAACATTTATGGAAATGCTATTTTTAAGTTTAGTTGGTCTAATTGTTTTTATGGGTCTTGGTTTTATTGTAAGCGGCTTAGCAAAAAATGATAACACCATACCACCATTTGCTAACCTCATAACTTTGCCTCAGTTTTTATTAGGGGGCACTTTTTTTTCAGTAGAAGCTTTCCCTAATTGGCTGCAACCTATTTCAAAAGTATTGCCGCTAACCCATTTAAATATAGCTATGCGGGCCGTAGCTTTTGAAGGGCAGAATTTATGGGATGTACGTGCAGAGCTAGGTATTTTATTAGTATGGGGTATTATTGTTTATTTTGTGGCTATCAGAGTTTTTAAATGGGAATGAAAATTTAATTATGCGTTTATTTAAGGGCTTTACTATTGTTATTGTTGGGTTGTTTATTTTTATAACTCTTTTATCATTATTTATACCATCAAAAGTTACCGTAACAAGAGGGGTTGTAATTAATGCAAAAGCCAATCTGATTTTTAACGAAATTAGTAATCTGCATAACTGGATACATTGGCAACCAGTTTTTAATAAAGATTCTGCTATTATTAAATTCAAGACAGATAATAATGGCCAATGTTACTCCTGCGAATGGGAATCTAAGGGTAAAAATAATAAAATACAACTTACGCACAATAGCTATAATTTACTTACTGCATTGTTAACAAGAGATGGAGAAAACGATGTATTAAATACTATTCGAATTTTGCCTTTAGCAGATAATAGTCAAGTACAAGTGGAGTGGAATATTCTAATTAAATTAAAATGGTATCCCTGGCAGAAATTTCACGGAATTTTTATTGAAAAAATATCAGGACAAGGATATGAAGATGCTTTGAACAGTTTAAAAGAATATACTGAAAATAATTAATTAGGAAAACTAATTTTACCCATTGAAACTGCCTGTATCCCACTAGTTTCTTTTTCAAAACTTGACGCATTTCCTCCTACACACTCATTAGCCAAAAAAGCAAATAATACTGCTTCTTTAGCATCTGGATCTATGCCAATTGCCGCACTGCTAAGAAAATTACACTTAGGCAATTGATGCTTTATATTTTCCATTAGTAAAGGATTATGAGCTCCCCCGCCACTCACAAATAAGTTAACTTCTATTTTTTCTTTTATACATTTATTTATTTCAGAACTAATTGTATCTGCCGAAAATTTATTAAGGGTAGCCATTGTGTCTTCAATGGATAAGTACTCTGTATTGCTTTTTTGTGTTGCTTTTTTCAAATAATCTAAATTAAATAATTCCGGTCCCGTTGTTTTCGGAAAATTCTGTTCAAAAAAAATATTGTCTTTTAATGCAGCGAGTAAATCAAAATTTACATTTCCTGATTTAGCTATTACGGCATCTTTATCAAAAAACTTATCTGAAAATTTATTTTGAATATAATTGTCCATCAATGTATTGCCGGGACCTGTATCTGTACATACAACTTCTTCTTGTTTATTAGGTAAAAATGTAAAATTTGCGATACCTCCGATATTTAATAAAATTCTATGTTCACCTCTTTTGCTAAATAATAAATAATCTCCGTAAATAGCTAAGGGTGCACCTTCGCCACCAATTGCAATATTTTTTTGCCTAAAATCGCTAATGGTGATGATACCCGTTGCCACTGCTAAATGATCGCCATCGCCAATTTGTAAAGTAGCATTTCCAAATTTTTGTTGACGATGTAATCTTTTAGGGGCATGGTAAATAGTTTGTCCATGGCTGGCAATTAAATCAACATGCTCATTCTTAATATTCCATTTTTGTAAACAGCTATTTATCATTTCTGCTTGTAGTATTGATACCCATGGGTTAAGCAGACAAAGTTTTTCGAGATCAATATTTTTTTTCGAGAAAATTGTTTTTATTTCATTTTTAAAATCTTTTGTATATAGAATAGTTTCAAAATGAAGCAATTCCAGTACTGTGTTTAATCCATTTCCTTTAATATTACATAAGGCAATATCTAAACCATCTAGTGAGGTGCCGCTCATTAAACCAATAATTATTCTGTTAGGTTTATTGGCAATATCGTAGAGCCTTTTAATATTGGGGTTCATACTATAGTTGGATGAAATTTAGATTACGTTTAATACCATCAAATTTAGCTCTTTTTAGTGGGGAGTTTTTAAAAATACTTTTGAAAGACTCTTCTGTTAATTCAGTCCAATTTTTGTTTGATAAATTTAAAATTTCAGGGATCGGTGTAAAATTTGTTTCAGTTGTTGCTTTTGAAAAACGATTCCAGGGGCATACGTCCTGGCAAACATCACACCCAAACATCCAGTTTTTAAATTTACCTTTCATTGCATCGGGGATGAGTGTATCTTTAAGTTCGATTGTGAAATACGAGATGCACTTGCTGCCATCAATAACTTTATCAGGCAAAATGGCTTCAGTAGGGCACTCGTCAATACATTTTGTACAGCTGCCACAATAATCTTTTACCATGGCATTGTCATAATCTAACGAAATATCTACAATTAATGTAGCGATAAAAAAAAAGGAACCACTTTCTTTATTAATTAGATTTCCATTTTTTCCAATCCAGCCTATGCCCGCTTTTTGTGCCCAGGCTCTTTCTAAAACAGGGGCACTATCAACAAAACCACGTCCATTTACTTCTCCAATTTGTTCTTTTATCTGTTGAAGAAAGCATTTTAATTTATCTCTTATCACTTCGTGATAATCATTTCCAAAAGCATATTTAGAAATTTTCGGAGCATCTATTTTTTGCGTTTGTGTTGGAAAATAATTTAGTAATAAGGTAATCACTGATTTAGCTCCTGCAACTAATTTAGTTGGGTCTATCCGTTGGTCAAAATAATTTTCCATGTATTGCATGCCGCCGTGCATACCCTTGTTGAGCCATCTCTCAAGTCGTTTGGCATCTTCACCCAATGTTTGTGCTTTGGCAATACCACAATAATCAAATCCATTAGTTGCAGCAATTAGTTTAATAATTTCGGTATGTGTTTTACTTATGTCCATTATTCAGTATCAGGTTCTTCTACATGTAGTTTATGAAAAAACCGGTGGGCAATAGGGGCTATTAAAATTCCTATAGTGCTTATAAATGCTATGCCACTAAACAATGCATATAATGATGCAAATACTTTTGCGCTTTTGGATAATACAATATTTTGATCAATAATTGGCCCCATTCCGCTAAGTATCATAGACGCATTTAAAAGACTATCGTAAAAATCAAATTCAGGAACGGTAAAACTGTATCCCCAAATGCCAATTGATAAACAAAAAATTAAAGTGGCTAAACCAAAAAAAACATTTTTCCATAGCCTGAGATAGTAGATTTTTACTGTGGCTAATTTTTGTTTTTTATTTTCGTACATAAAAATAATTTTTATAAAAATACAAAAGCCCTGCGTAAATACACAGGGCTTTAAAATATTTTACCTTTCTATATTAAAAGTTAATATCATAGCCAATTAGTCCTACCAACTCAATATACCCAAAACTGTGCCTGGCACGTATGCCTTTTATAGCATTGCTATTGGATAATGCATTAAGGTATTTTACATACCCAGTTTTACCGGTAAATTCTAAAAAGAATTTTTTCAATAGGTAAATTCTAGTGCCTGTTTCTAGACTAATATTATAACCTGCCACATGAAAATTATTATTTAACTTATCACCCTTCCAAGTAAAATCTGTACGGGGGATATTGATGCCTGCACCGGCTTTCCATATAAAAGTGATTAATGGATTTTTATTTCTATTATATAACAATGTTTGTTGATGCACATAGTTAAAGTGTAACCAGTTGGCCCCATCAGTATGTTCAAAATGTAAAAAAGTTTCTGGGCTTAAAATACTATCACCATTAACTGGATTTCCTTCAATATTGCCAGTAACATGTACTGTTTGTCTGTCAGTTACAATATATTTTGCATGATCAAAATTTAGTTCAACACTTCTTGAATGTTTTTGGTTTAAGTAAAAGCCAATGCGATAATTATATTGCGGAATAGAGATGTCTTTTGGTTTTTTGTATATCGCATCCAAATCGGGCCTATCGTGAGCACGTACATTGTGTAATGTGAAATTTGTTCCGTTAGGCATGGTAAAATGAATATTACTGCCGGTATACCATTCTGTGTTATAACCCCATTGTATGTACATGCCAGAGAATATTTTGTTTTTTTTCTGCGCCAGCGTAGGCAGGGTTATTAAACTTAACAATATAACAATACTTAACGGTTTCATTTTTATCTTTTGCGAACTGTGAAATTAATTCAATAAATTATAAAAATCGCCTATCTACTTATTTTTTTTATTTGCTATATAATTATTTTCATTAATAAACACCCCTAAAGTCTATATAATTTTATTATATCTAATTCTGCTAGAATAGCATAAAAACTATATTGATACTGCTTATGCGTCAGTTTTTAGGATTCTATATGCCATAATAGCGTATTTATTTAATTGGATTAAAATTTGTCCAATATTTTGAAAACTATAAAAAATGAGTTTACAAAACCTAACCATAAAATCGCAGGAAATATTACAGCAAGCACAGCAATTGGCTTTTGCCGCCAATAATGTTCATATTGAAACAGAACATATTTTAAAAGCTTTATTAAATGATAAAGATTCGCCTGTTGAGTACCTACTTAAAAAAAATAATGTTAATGTAAATTATGTGGATGAAAAACTGCAAGCCGCCATTGAGAAGCTATCAAAAATTTCTGGGGGCGAGCCAGCTCAATCATTAAGCCGGGAGGCTAACAATGTATTGTTAAGTGCAACAGCTGCGTTAAAAAATTTTAAAGACGAATTTGTAAGTGTTGAACATTTGTTGCTTGCTCTGTTACATGGCAGCGATAATACATCCAAATTATTGAAAGATGCTGGGTTAAATGAGAAGGGATTGATAGCTGCCATTACAGATCTTAAAAAAGGATCTACAGTTTCTTGCCAAACTTCCAACACCCAATTTAATACATTGAATAAGTATGCCAAAAATTTGATTGAAATGGCTAGGTTGGGTAAATTAGATCCAGTAATCGGGAGGGACGAAGAGATTAGAAGGACCTTGCATATTTTATCTAGAAGAACAAAAAATAATCCAATTTTAGTAGGAGAGCCAGGTGTTGGTAAAACTGCTATAGCAGAGGGTTTGGCTATTCGAATTGTGAATGGGGATGTGCCTGATAATTTAAAATCTAAAATTATTTATGCGTTAGACATGGGGCTTCTTATAGCTGGCGCAAAGTACAAGGGCGAATTTGAAGAACGTTTAAAATCTGTTGTTAAAGACGTGAGTACAAGCGATGGGCAAATCATTTTGTTTATTGATGAAATACATACATTAGTTGGTGCAGGGGGTGGTGATGGAGCAATGGATGCAGCCAATATTCTAAAGCCCACCTTAGCCAGGGGTGAGCTTAGGGCTATTGGAGCAACCACTTTAAGTGAGTATCAAAAATTCTTTGAAAAAGATAAAGCATTGGAACGTCGTTTTCAAAAAGTAATGATTGATGAACCAACCATTGAAGATGCGGTTTCCATCCTGCGTGGGTTAAAAGATCGATACGAGACTTTCCATCATGTGTTGATAAAAGATGCAGCTATTATTGCAGCAGTTGAATTATCTAGCCGATATATCACCGATAGGTTTTTACCAGACAAAGCGATTGATCTAATTGATGAAAGCGCAGCAAAACTTCGTTTGGAAATGAATAGTATGCCCGAAGAGCTAGACGAAATGGAAAGAAAAATTCGTCAACTTGAAATTGAACGGGAAGCCATCAAAAGAGAAAGCGATGAACCAAAATTAAAGCAGTTAAATACAGAGATTTCTAACCTCTCAGTAGAGCGAGATACTTTTAAAGCCAAATGGCAGCAGGAAAAAGAAATTGTTGAAAAAATACAAAATGCCAAGGCAGAAATAGAAAATTTGAAATTGGCAGCAGATAAAGCAGAACGTGAAGGGGAATATGGTAAGGTTGCCGAAATTAGGTACGGGAAAGTGCAGGAACAGGAAAAAATTATAGATGAATTTACAACACAGTTAATCGATAGTACTGAAAAACGACTTTTAAAGGAAGAGGTTGATGCTGAAGATATAGCTGAGAATGTAGCCAAAGTAACGGGTATTCCATTAATGAAAATGATGCAGAGTGAAAGAGAAAAACTGTTGTATTTAGAGGTAGAATTACATAAAAGAATAGTAGGTCAGGAGGAACCCGTAGAAGCAGTATCTGATGCCATAAGGCGCAGCCGAGCTGGTTTACAGGATCCCAAAAAGCCCATCGGGTCATTCATTTTTTTGGGCACAACAGGGGTTGGTAAAACGGAATTGGCAAAGGCGCTGGCCGATTATTTGTTTGACGACGATAATATGATGACGAGATTTGATATGAGTGAATATCAGGAAAAACACTCAGTGAGCAGGCTTTTAGGGGCCCCTCCGGGCTATATTGGCTATGAAGAAGGGGGACAGTTAACTGAGGCTGTAAGGCGTAAACCATACAGTGTTATACTACTTGATGAAATTGAAAAAGCACATCCTGACATTTTTAATGTACTTTTGCAGGTATTAGATGATGGAAGGCTAACAGACAACAAAGGTCGTATAGTTAATTTTAAGAATACGATTATCATTATGACTTCAAATATGGGTAGCCATATTATTCAGGATAATTTTGAAAATGTTACCGAAGCTAATAAGGTACAGATTGTAGAAAAGACCAAAACAGAGGTGATGGCCTTACTTCGTCAAAGTATTCGTCCCGAGTTCTTAAACAGAATTGATGAGGTAATTATGTTTCAACCTTTGATGAGGAAAGAAATTAAAGGAATCATCAAAATGCAACTAGATGAGTTAAAGCTGTTGGTTGCTGAAAATGGCATTAATTTAGTTTTTAGCAGTTATGTGTTAGACTTTTTAGCTGCTCATGGTTACGATCCACAGTTTGGTGCCAGACCTTTAAAGCGGCTCATACAAAAGGAAATTGTAAATCAACTAAGTAAAAGAATTTTAGCTGCTAATATTGATAAATTGAAACCAGTGTTAGTTGATGTGTTTGATGGAACAGTAGTTTTTAGAAATGAACGACACAAAGAACAAATAATAAATGATAGGAAAAAATAAATAGAATAATACATTAAAAAAGTTGTTTAAATACAACAGATAAAAAGACAATAATTATGGCAATGAAAGTAAAAGAAGTAGTAGAAATTATACCACCAAAGGATATTTTTGTAGGAAACCCAGATGCTACAGTAACACTGATGGAATTTGGCGAATATGAAAGCGAAGAATGTGCTAAAGCAAATGAGGTAGTTAAAAAATTACTAGAAGAATTTGAAGGCAAAATTAGATTTCAGTTTCGTCATTTTCCCATGACAAGAATTCACCAACGCTCTATGAAGGCAGGCGAGGCATCAGTTGCAGCCTCTCAGGTAGGCAAATTTTGGGAAATGCATAATATTCTTTTTGATAATCGTCGTCAGTTGGGTACAACTAGTTTAAAACTGTATTCAAGAGAGGCAGGAATTAGTAATAAGCATTTTTTAGAAGAATTAATCAATTCAACTTATGGCTGGCAAGTACGTAATGATTTAAATGAAGGTATTGAAAAAGGTGTTAGGGACGTACCTACTTTTTTCGTTAATGGAGAAATGGTTATTGGTAAAGCTAGTTTTGAAAATCTGAGTAAAGATATTAACGCTGCTTTAAAAAAAGTAAAGAAAAAAGCCCCACTAAAACAAAGGGCATAATTTTTTTATATTACTCTACTTCAACATAATAAGATACTAATTCTTTTCCATTTATTAATACAGTTACTGGGTAAGCATTTTCTTGTTCAAATGTATAAGTAAAACTAAGCACACCTGCTAATTGAATATATTTAATTTCAGATACTTTATATTTTTTTTTCTCGCCAATACCTAATTCCACTTTTAGAATATCTGCATTGCTGGTTAAATTAAAACTAAATTTTACTGCTTTATTTACATTAGCTTTTATTTTGCCATAATGCGGATAAAGCTTTGTTAATCCCCATTCCATAGCAGCTACTTTTACAATCGGCATTTTAAAAAAATCGTTTTTATTTTTTTGGTCAATACCTAGTTTCCATGCTTCATTATCTGGATAATGCTGGAGGTTAAAAGTTGCTTTTTCTGAAAAAAAATAAGCATCTGTGTAGTAAGTTGTAAATATTTTCATATCTGCATCCGCAAAACCGCTGCCAAGTGCTGGATCAACATAGTGCCATGTTTCGGAGCTTTGACCCAGTTGAACAACAGCCCAGCTATGATTAATTTCGGTACTATTTTCACCAATTTGATTTATATTGTTTTTAATAAACCCATCTACTACTAAGCATCTGATATTCGCGCTGCTACACATATCTTGAAACAAACTAGCAAACCCAATACCCACGGCTTTTCTATATAGCAATACTTCGGTAGGTGTATTTTTTACAATATTGTTAGTTCTTGCTGCCTTAATATCATATTTTATATTGTGTGTAATCCAATAATAGATGGCCCTTGCTTTATCTACATTATCAATAAACTTATTACTTACCACATTATTTATGGTGCCCATAGTCATGTTATCTAAGGGTCCAATACTTTTTACATAAGCATCAACTGCAGTAAAATCACGATTGTTTATTTGTGCAGATACATTAATAATAAAACAGGGTAGTAGTAAAATAAAACAGGCTTTAATAAAATAATTCATACCATAAAAATAAACATACAAAATTTAACAAATATAAAAGATTGGGCTTTTATTAACTTGAATAAGTTCATCTCTCTCTCAATTTATGTATAGGTAGCGTATTGAATAGCTTTTATCTTAAGTATTAAAATATTAAATATGGATTAGTTATTTAAAGTCGTATAGAGTAGCTGTAAAAACGCCTCGTTCACGGCTCTTAAAAATGGCTTTCCAGTTACCTGTGTAGCGTATCAGTGAAGGAACAAGGTACGCCTCAAATTTTGTCATCACTACTTCCATTTGCACTTTAAAATCGTAAACGCCTGCATTATAACTTAAAGAATAATTTCGTGCAACTACTTCAAAAGTTTGGTCATTAAACCAGGTGGTCATTTTATCAACCACTACATTACTTTTATTTTCGGGTTTTACTGTTTGTGTAAAAATATAACAACTGGTATTCTTGTACATGTCAATGTTGATACACATATCGTATTTATCCGCCATTTCCTCATCATAAATGGCTATTTTATTGCTGATAAAGGGTAGTCCACTGATACGTTTACCAGGATTAAAGAAAAGCATTTTAAGTTGTTCTTTATTTTTCTCCAGGCCACTCTTACCAGCTGCATTGAACGCCCTGCCGGTAACAATATTATCCTCGTCACAAATCGAATCTTTTGTAAAAAATAGGGAGCCATACATTTTTGCTGTATAATAATTAAAATTCCTCTTCTCATCATATATATCCCCGGTAACCTGTTCTTGTAGTGTTTGCATGGTGCGACAATTTTTGCTCCGTATTTGTTTAGTAGTACTGTGCAAGCCGGCTTTTATTTTACCATCAGCATCATTCATTCGGATATCATTTATGACTGTAAAGCCCAGCATATGTAGGTTTCGGAAGGCTTTGTAAAAAGAAGTGTCGTTTTTTATACGGTTTATAAATACAGGGACATTTAGTTTGTTGTTTACTACAACCTCGCTAAGTGTAATAGATTTATTACCTATTATAATGATGGTGTCAGTATTTTTTTGAGCAAAGCTGGCGCTAAAAAATACCATACAAAAAAAAGAAGTGATATTTTTTTTTATCATACCTGCAAAGGTAATATACTGCGTTCTTTTAAAATTTTGTTTATTATTTTGGAAAAACCATTCTATAATCTACCTGTATATTTCCTTTAGTAATGTCATCTAGTTTACGTTTTAGTAGCTTTCGTTTGAGTGGCTTAAGGTAATCAATAAAAAGCTTACCTTCTATATGGTCGTATTCGTGCAATATAATCCGAGCGGTAATGCCATTAAATGTTTTGGTATGGGTATTAAAATGTTCATCTTCAAATTCTAAGGTTACTTCTTCATTTCGGTAAACATCCTCTCTTATTTTAGGAATACTGAGACATCCTTCGTTGTATGCCCATTCTTTACCATTAAGTTTAATGATATGTGCATTGATAAATACGCCTTTAAAACCAGGTTTATCTGGGTATTCCCCTTTTTCATCTTCCTCCTGGGTATTAAAAATTTGTTCACTATCCATTACAAAAAGTCGTATAGGTGCATTTATCTGGGGTGCTGCTAAACCTACACCACTACTATTGTACATGGTTTCCCACATATCTGCAATAAGTTTATCTAACCCCTGATAATCGGGTTCAATTTCATCACAAATCTTTCTTAATACGGTCGATCCATATGCTACTATTGGAAGAATCATACTGCAAATTTACGTTAAATGGACTGAAGATATTCTTGTAGCATTATTGTGGCGGCAATTAAATCTACATTTTTTTTATCGCGACGGTCTTTCTTTTTCATTCCCATTTCAATCATGGCATCTTTGGCCATTTTAGAAGTATATCGTTCGTCAACGGTTTTAAGAGGCATTGCTGGGAACTCTTTTTGAATTTTTTTGATGGCCGTTTTCACGAGAGGAGTACCATGGGTGTCAGACTCATCCCAATTTTTTGGCAGGCCGATGATTATTAATTCTACTTCTTGCTGTGCGATATAATTTTTTAACCAAGGGATAAGCTCTCTGGATTCGATGGTTTCTAAACCTGTTGCAATAATTTGCAGGGGATCAGTTACTGCCAATCCGGTTCGTTTACCGCCGTAGTCTATGGAAAGAATTCGTGCCAATAGAAGTAAAATAATAAAAATAAAAAATAAAAATCGGATGTAGTTGAAGTCATGTGTAGATTTCAGCTTTCATCAATTAAACAAATAAATCTAATATTACAAAGATGGCAAAAACAACTGATGCAATTCCATTGGTTGTAAAAAAAGCCATATTTACTTTACTGAGGTCGGTTGGTTTTACCAGGATATGCTGATAAATTAATAGGCTGCAAAATATAAATACACCTATCCAATACCAAATTGCAAAGGGACCCAGTACTCCTGCAGTTATCACACAAGTTACAGAAATTACGTGCAGCAGATTAGAAACTATTAATGCTTTTGATTTACCTAATGCAACAGGGATGGAATGTAATTGATTACTTTTATC
>CAMBEI010000044.1 GCA_945865645.1 Chitinophaga pinensis
AAATTTGAATACGCGGCATTCCATCATGAGTATTCATCAAGATACTGTCTTTAGTGCCCCCATATACCTGCTTAATATGTATTTGCATAAAGTTACCATATCCAATAGTTTTACCACTTCCCGAAGAAATGATTTTATACTCAAGCCCATTGTCACTTTTTTTAAAAGCACCTGTACAAGCCGATAAAGAAATTATACAAATTGCAGACAAATAAATAAATTGTTTCATTTTTTTTATTTTTTTAATATTTAAAATTGATAAGTACTTAATTGAGATTTATTTTCTTTTATAGCCTCTTTAAATTTTAATAACACTTCTTCTAGTGATTCTTTATTAAACCCTCCTGCTGCATTAAAATGGCCACCACCATTAAAATATCTACGTGCAAAAGTATTTACATCAAACCCGTCTTTACTTCTGAAGGAACTTTTACGTTCTTCCCCTCTATCAATAATGACCACAGCCAACTTTATTCCTTGTATGCTTAAAGCATAGTTCACTAATCCTTCTGTATCACCTGTTTTAATATTAAATTTAAGTAAATCTGCCTGTGTTATAGTAATTAATGCCGTATTATATTCATAAAATACTTCCAATTTATTTAACAAAGCATGTCCAATAAAACGAAAACGATTTTCTAAAAAATTATCAAAAAGGGCCTCGTGTACAGGACTATGTTCAAGACCTCTTGTCATTAATTCGGCAACCATTTTATGTACACTTGCTTTTGTAGAAGGAAAACGAAAGGAACCAGTGTCAGTCATCACACCTGCATATAAACATGCACCAATGGATGTGTCAATTTTTTCTATATTACCAGAGTCAACAATAAAATCATATACCATCTCTGCTGTTGAACTTTTTTCAATATCGCTATTACCATATTCAAATACTTCGGTTTGAGGCTCACGGTGATGATCAATTAAAATTCTGTGCGCTTTAGCTGATTTTAATTTTTCTTCCATTCGTTTAGCCCTACTCAGGATATTGAAGTCGAGACAAAAAATCCAGTCTGCATCTGCAATAATAATATCCGATTTGTTACCTTGCGATTCATAATCAAGTACTTTATCGCAACCAGGCATCCAATTTAAAAAAGACGCCCAATTAGTAGGAGATATTACCGTGCAGCTATGGCCTAATTTATTTAAAAAATGAAAAAGAGCTAATGTTGATCCCATAGCATCTCCATCCGGTTTTTGATGCATAGTTATTACAACCTGTTTAGGTTGATTAAGTAAAGGGAATATGTTTTTAATTACTTGCATAAAGCGGCGCAAAAGTAGGATAAAACGGCTTATAAACCTATAGTGTGTTTAATATAATTACTTTAAAATGGCCTGTTATAATTAAGTATTATTTATAAAAATTTTAATCTAAGCTAGTTTAATCTAAGCTAGTTAAATCTTAAATGTAAAATCCTTTCTTATCTTTGATCCTCAAAAAATAAAAAAATGAGTAACAGAACATTTACAATTATTAAGCCAGATGCTACACGTAAAGGAAATACTGGCGTTATTTTACAAATGATAAATGATGCAGGATTTCGTATTGCAGCAATGAAAATGACCAAGTTAAGCAAAGAAAAAGCAGGTGAATTTTATGCTGTACATGCCGAAAGGCCTTTTTATGGCGAGCTAGTAGAATTTATGAGCAGCGGCACTATAACAGCAGCAGTTCTTGAAAAAGACAATGCTGTTGAAGATTTTCGAAAATTAATTGGAGCTACCAACCCATCTGAAGCTGCTGATGGTACAATTCGTAAACTTTTTGCAGCTAGCATAGGAGAAAACGCTGTGCATGGTAGCGATAGCAATGAAAATGCTTTAATAGAAGGCGATTTCTTTTTTAGTAAACTTGAGCAATTTTAATTAAGTAACTATACTATAATTGGCAATGCCCCTGATAAATCAGGGGCATTTATTTTTAATCAAGTGCAAATAATAGACTTTGAGATTGATTTGGTCTATTATTACATCGGCTATTGATCTTTTTTATTGTTTTATTTTAAAATAAATCAATATATAAACCTTTTTTTACTGTAATTAATACTAGCAAACTGATCACTAAAAAAAGTAAACACGTAAATTTGTAAATTAACAGATGTATCAAAAAACGCCCAAGTGAATATGAAAAATATTAAACTTATAGAAATACCTTCAGAAATAGGTGCTGGTACCCGTGGTGCTAGTTTGGGTATTGATGCTATAAAAATAGCCGCACTTGATTTTATGAGCAATTTCTTTGTTCAATTTCCATCTGAAAAATTACCTGTAGAAAATCAATTATTATACGAACCCATTGAATCGCAATATGCAAAACGTATGCAAGGGGTATTAACCATGCATGATAGAATAAGCAAAGCAGTTTCTGATTCAATAAATGCCCATTTTTTTCCTGTTGTACTTAGCGGCGATCATAGTAATGCAGCTGGCACTATTGCTGGTATTAAAATAGCAAAACCAAAAAGCAAGTTAGGGGTTATTTGGATTGATGCGCATGCAGATTTACACACACCTTACACAACACCTTCTGGAAATATTCACGGCATGCCTATGGCGGCATCTATTGGTGAAGATAATCAAGAAATGAAAGTGCATAACCTAGATGAAAAAACAGCTAACCAATGGAAGCAATTCAAAGGTATTGGCAAAACAAATCCAAAAGTTTTACCTGAAGATGTAGTGTTTATTTCGTTACGCGATTTTGAAAAAGAAGAAAAACACCTTCTTGATAAACATGCCATGAAAGTTATTACAACTTCAGAAGTGAGACGCAATGGAGCAGAAAATGTATGCAGAAAAGTGTTCCGATATTTAAGTAATTGTACAGATATCTATATTAGTTTTGATGTAGATAGCCTAGATTCATCTATTTCAAAAGGTACCGGAACCCCCGTTAGTAATGGACTGCGAGAAAGAGAAGTAGAAGATTTGATTAGTAAATTTATGCAAAACCGTAAAATATGCTGCTTCGAAATTACGGAAGTAAACCCTACCCTAGATAAAGAAAACCTAATGGCAGAAATTGCTTTTAACATTTTACAAAGAAGTGTAAATGTATTGATGATGAACTAAATAAAAGATTGCTATTATTAATTTTATTCATCACATTGTAAGTTATGAAAAAAATATTTTTACTTTTAAGTAGTCTATTCTTTTTAAACCTTGGGTTTACTCAAATAAATGATGACTATGTTAATCAAATAAAAGTCTATCAAAAAAATTATATTAAAACGCATGAAGTGGTTCTTAAAAAAAATCATAAATATTTTAATTTCTTCCCCATTAATCAAGCATACCTAATAACCTGTATTTTTCAAAAGATTATCGACACGGTTGGTTTTAACATGACCACATCGGCCAATACATTGAAATATTTTTTTAAATACGGCAGGTTAGATTTTATTCTTTTAGGTAAAGAATATGTCTTGTTTGTTTACCAAAGTAGAGAACTAAAACAAGTTGAAAAATATAAAAACTATTTATTTGTTCCCTTTACAGATGCTACAACAGGTGATGATAGTTATGGTAGTGGGAGATATCTTGAATTTTCTATTAAAGATATACAAAATAATAAATTAGAACTAGATTTTAATAAAGCCTATAACCCATATTGCGCTTATTCTCCAAATTATAAATGCCCAATACCTCCAAAAGAAAACAGACTAAATTTAGAAGTTGAAGCTGGAGAAATGAATTTTGGTAAAGGACATTAATTATTCACATTGACTCTCATATTTTAATGATTAAAATCATTAAAATATGATTTAATACCTAAACAGCACTTTGCGTCCAGCTGATTCTGTAGAAACTAGCTTGGCTTGATTTTTCCAATTTAATGGAGTACTATAGCTCCTATCGAAGGAAGGTTTAGATTTATTTCATAAATCTTCTTTTTTTTGTCAACAACTTTAACCATAGGCGATGGATTAAACACAGTTCCAGTGCCCCAATACAACCTACTATCGCTATTGAACTTTTCTTTCCAAATGCCTTTACCCTCTACCTTTATCTTCAAATCTACACCTACAACAGTTAATATATTTTAAAATAACTAGTATGTCATTTTTTTTATTTTTACCTTTTCGTCTTTAAGCAATAATCAATTCGGCATCATCATCATAACTATAAATATTTTCGCGATATAATAATCCGATTATATCAACACAAAAAAAATCAAAATGTAGTTTATTGTTTTTTTCTTTGATAATAGTATAATCATAATGCCTGTCTTCCATTTTAATATCGCCCTTCTACTTTACTGTACATTTGTTTTCCAATAAAAATTTTGTTTTATGCATTGGCACAAGAACTTTGGCAATATGTCCAAGTTATTGCTGATATTTAGGTAAACTACCAACAATATTTGCTACTCCTCCTGCCTTTGCGTAAGGGTAACATTCGGCACTAACGTGTAAAATTTTCATACATTTTTTATTGCTCTTCAATTTACCAATCATTTTGATGTTAACCAATTTGAAACGAAATATTTTTCGCAATGATAATTTTATTCTATTTTCATCGGCTTAAAACCAATTATATGCCAACTATACAAAATGATTTAATTACTCCAATGGAAAATCAATCTTTAAAAGAAACAAATTATGGTGCATTGGGTACTTTAGTTACAGTTTTCTTTTTCTGGGGATTTATTGCTGCAGGAAACAGTGTATTTATCCCTTTTTGTAAACATTATTTTCACCTGGATCAGTTTCAAAGCCAGTTAATTGATTTTGCCTTTTATACTGCTTACTACCTGGGTGCATTGGTACTTTTTGCCTATGGTGCATTTGGTGGTAAAGACCTGGTAGGCAAATGGGGGTACAAAAAAAGTATTGTGTATGGTTTGCTTTTTTCTGCTTTGGGCGCTGCCGCCATGATCATTGCAGTTAATGCAAATACGTTTGCAGGTATGTTGGTGGGCTTATTTATTGTAGCCCTGGGTTTTTCACTGCAGCAAACAGCTGCACAGCCTTTTGCCATTTCATTGGGCGACCCTGCAACCGGTACAAGCCGTGTTAACCTCGGCGGGGGCATTAACTCTTTTGGTACAACTATTGGGCCTATTTTGGTTGCTATTGCCTTATTTGGTAGTACAGCCTCAATAACGGATACAGATATTGCTACTTTAAGCTTAAGTAAAGTAATTGTTCTATATAGTTGCGTGGGTGCTTTATTTATTGCTGCTGCTGCCTTATTCTTTTTTTCTAAAAAAGTTCCTGCTGGTATTTCGTTGGAGAAAGTAGAAAGTGGCACTAAAGCTTTGTATACTTTACTAATAATGACCGGACTATTAATAATTATGTTTGTTCCTGTTTTTAGTAGTTATAAAACAGACCCTTCAACCTTAACTAATGTTGAAAAACATGCCTTAGAATCTTTTCGTTTAAACTGGTTATTTGGAGCATTAGGAGTTATAGTTTTTGGATTGCTGTTTGCAAAATGGAGCGCTACAAAAAAGTCACAGGGTTGGGGTGCTATGCAATATCCACAACTAGTATTGGGTATGCTGGCTATTTTTGTTTATGTGGGTGTAGAAGTTGCCATTGGAAGTAATTTAAGTGAATTGCTGAAACAAAAGGATTTTGGCGGCTTTCAATCATCTGAAGCAGCTCCCTATATTTCGATGTACTGGGGAAGTCTAATGATAGGCCGTTGGGCTGGTGCCGTAACTGCATTTAAGTTATCAGATAAATCTAAATTATTATTACAAATAATAGTCCCATTAATTGCTTTTGGGGTTATCATTGGGGTTAATACCATTGCTAAATACGATATGAAGCCGCTGTATTATTATGTAGTATGTGTGTTAATACAAATTGTAGCTTTTTATTTTAGTAAAAACAAACCAGCAAGAACCATGCTGATATTTAGTTTACTAGCTGTAATTGCTATGATTATTGGAACTATAACAACAGGTACTATAGCAGTATATGCATTTTTAAGTGGTGGATTATTTTGCTCTATCATGTGGCCATGTATTTTCTCTTTATCTATTGCAGGACTGGGAAAATATACAACAGAAGGATCTGCTTTTTTAATTATGATGATTTTAGGTGGTGGTATTATTCCTCCTATACAGGGCAAGCTAGCTGATGTTATTGGTATTCATCAATCTTATTGGGTGCCTGTAATTTGTTTTGCTTACCTAGCATTCTTTGCTGTTGCAGTAAAAGGAATTTTGAAAAAACAAGGAATTGATTATGACACACAGGTAGATGGAGGGGGACATTAAACAACTAATCAAAAATAATTTTTATAATTTTTTAGATTACAAAAATGGTAAAAGAAGAAATATTTGCAATAGGCATTGATGTGGGTGGTACCACCACAAAATTTGGCGTGGTGAACAGCGAAGGTAAAATACTAGAACAGGATCGTATCTCCAGCAATGAACATGAAGTGGTAGAAGATTTTATTGATGATCTTTACCATAAGTTAATCCCTATGATTGAACGAGCCGGCGGTGTTAAAAATTTCATTGGCATAGGTATTGGTGCACCTAATGGTAATATTTATTCCGGCACAATAGAATATGCACCCAATCTAAAATGGAAAGGCATTATTCCTATTGCCAATTTGATGGAAAAGAAGTTTAATCTAAAAACTAAACTTACCAATGATGCCAATGCTGCAGCTCTTGGCGAAATGATGTATGGGGGCTGCAAGAATATGAAACATTTTATTACCATTACTTTGGGTACAGGTGTAGGTAGTGGCATAGTAATAGATGGTAAAATTGTAGTAGGCCATGATGGATTTGCAGGCGAGCTAGGACATACCATAATACGCCCAGGAGGTAGATTGCATAAAAGCACGGGAATGCTCGGTAGTTTAGAATCATATGCATCTGCAACGGGTGTACGCGAAACGGCTATTGAATTACTTACTCAACATCCCGAAAAATATAGTCTCTTGCGCAATTACAGCATAAATGAACTTACTAGCGAAACTGTATACGCATGCGCGTTGCAAGGAGATACAATCGCTAATGATATATTTGAATTTACCGGACAAATATTAGGCGAATCACTTGCTAACTTTATCATGTTTTCCTCGCCATCAGCTATTGTTTTATTTGGCGGATTAACTAAGTCAGGTAATTTATTATTGAACCCCACCCGAAAATATATGGAAGCAAATCTATTGCCCATTTTTAAAAATAAAGTAGAACTAATCTTTAGCGAATTAAAAGAATCTGATGCAGCTATTTTGGGCGCAAGCGCATTGGTATGGGAGTTAAATAATTAATTATTGTAGGTGATTTATTTTTTATTTATAATAAATACAGCAGGCACTGGCCTTTGGCCTATTTTATCGCTAGGTTTGATGGTTTCTTTTCCATTTATTAGCATACAACTGCTTCCTCCACCATCTAAATTTAAAGCTTCTACACAACCAAGTTCAACTAAAAATTGAGATTCCTCTGTTAGTGTAGCACCTTCCGCAATACCTGGAAAACGGCCTTGAATAGCCATTATAATTAACCAGCCATCTTTTGTATATCCCATGCTAGTTCGCGGATGCTTATCGTTAATGGCATTCCCAATAAATTTTAATTCTTCATTATTGGTGACTTTTATTTGGCTATTTTGAACAAGTACTGGCCCTCCACCAATGGCTGTTGCCATATGCCATTTTTTCATTACAACAGCTTGCAAATGATTATCAATGGCACTTGATTTTAAATAATAATCAAGTGCGTGAGTAGGTATAGAATCTTTTAAAGGAATCATTTCTGTTTGACTTGCATAGGCATAAGCCGATGCAGAATCGGTATATAGCCATGCAATATCTGCATTGCCTTTTTTATCAATCCCTATTGCACTACCCAATGGGTGTTTAAATTGAAAAGTATCTTTCCCTTTTAATGGTACAGAATGAACATTATAAGATAATAATTTACCCCCTTTAATAACAATGTTTAAATTTTGATTAGTGGCAAATGAAAAAAAAGTTCCGTTAACTACTAATAACGGTTTTGCATTTTTATTGTAAAACTCTAATGGAGTTAATCTTCTTTTAAATGTGGTATCTGTAGTAAAATCAATTTCTTTATCTTTCAATTTTGCTTTTGCATAATAGGCAATAAATGGTTTGCCATTAAACCTATTTTCTGTTTTATACACATGAAAATTAGGTGGCAAAGGCTGAAAATCAGCGTCCACATTTACCCATTTTAATTGCCCATTTGAAGATATTGGTATAAAAAAACAAATAGCCAGTATTAAAATAGCTATTAATAATATATAATTTTTAACATAATAAAGTATTTCAATTTTTAACATACTAAAGGTTTAAAATCTTAAGTTTAATTAAATTGATAATGAGATTATATCTTTTATAATTAATAACCCTTCTCCTCCATCCACTTTTTTTTGCCATATCCAGGTATTACATGTTTTTCCGAATGGTAGGATGATCTAACTAATGGGCCACTCTCCACATAATCTAATCCAAGATTATAACCTATGTCTCTGTACTCGGCAAACTCATCAGGATGAACAAAACGTGCTACAGCTAAATGTTTTTTGGTGGGCTGTAAGTACTGGCCAATGGTCACTACATCAACAGCATTAGCTTTTAAATCCTGCAGAGTTTGTATTACGTCATTCCTTTTTTCGCCAAGGCCAAGCATTATACCACTTTTAGTACGCATCCCCCCCTCTTTTAAAATCCTTAGTGTTTCTAAACTCTGCCTATATTTAGCTTGTATACGAACCTGACGAGTTAAACGCTCTGTGGTTTCAATATTATGACTCACCACTTCGGGTGCTGCATCAACAATACGTTGTAAATTTTCTCTATTGCCTTTAAAATCTGGTATCAGGGTTTCTAAAGTAGTTGTCGGATTTAAAGTTTTTATTGCTTTTATAGTGTTATACCAAATAATGCTACCTCCGTCTTTTAATTCATCTCTATCTACCGAAGTAATTACAGCATGTTTTACTTTCATTAGGTTTATTGCTTCGGCTACACGTTGTGGCTCATCCCAATCCACTTCTAAGGGCCTGCCAGTTGCTACATTACAAAATCCGCAACTACGGGTGCAAATATTCCCTAAAATCATAAAGGTTGCTGTGCCTTCTCCCCAGCATTCGCCCATATTTGGACAGTTTCCACTTTCGCATATGGTGTGTAGCTTATGGCTATCAACTAATTTTCTTACATGGCGATATTCTTCTCCAATGGGCAGTTTAACCCTTAGCCAATCAGGTTTTTTAATGCCTTTAACAATTTGGGCATTTTCTGTTATTACGTCATTTGTAGTCAATTCAATCATTAATTTTGATTGTAAATATATAAAAAGGTAAACCTATTTTCTTTTTCCAAAAAGAACAGTAAAGTAGGCAGAAAAGAAAAACTTGTTTTCTTTATTGTACAACATTTGTGGAATTTTTTTTGAATAGTATTCTGCAATTAAACCTACTTCAATTGCAGCTAATAAATCATTATATCTACCATAATCAAACCGCAAAGCTGGTTTAATGTAAAGTCCGGGTGTCATTTTTATACGATTCCAACCTTTACTAAAGTTGGGTCCCCCATAATAAGGCCCATTCTTAAAAAGCAAACTATCTGGCGAATCATACCTCACAAATGTTTTTTTACCTGCTTTATTTACTTCTACCTCATAAGCTCTTAATAAACCAAGACTAAGGCCTCCGCCAATGTTACCCGAGATGCTAACTCCATTTTTATTGCTTTTATTACCCAATAAAAATTGTTTTTGCACACCTAGTTTTACTGGATAAAAAAAATTTAACTTCCCATATATAATAGATGCTGATGGGGCATTTGGGTTACTTTGCTTTTCCTCTTTTTGGTGTTTACGCTCTGTTATTTCTAGCTGAAATAAGGTTGCCTTAGCTATAGATTTAGCGTATCCTTTTTCAATTAAACAACCAAATCCATCCGACGTGAGCATAAATCCAAATGCCATATGCTTTTTGTAAGCAATAATACCTTCCTCTGCGGCTCTTATACCTGCGTTAATTTTAGCTAATTTGTCTTCTTTACGGAATTTAGTTGCCAACTTATTACTTTCCTGCGCTAAGGAAGAAACGGAAGAAATGAGTAAGGTTAAAAAAAATAATAATCTCTTCATGTAATGTGTTTACTAACGTAAATTTATGCAAAAATACTATCTACTATTTAAAGATGATACATTTATACAAAGAACTACTAATTTTAATCACAAATTTTTTCATATCTATACAAAATTAACAAATGACAGTGACTATTGTTTATCAAGGACAACTAAGGTGCGAATGTACACACGTGCAAAGCGCAACAGTAATTGAAACAGATGCCCCTTCAGATAACCGTGGTAAAGGTGAACGCTTTAGTCCTACAGATACTTTGTGTGTAGCATTGTCTACCTGCGCTATTACTACCATGGCAATAAAAGCTACCGATATGGGAATTGATTTGTCTAACACTAATGTTGAAGTTACCAAACACATGCTTAGCGATCCCAGAAGAATTGGTAAGATTGAAATAATATTTAAGTTTCCTGCTACTTTGCAGTTGAATGAAAAAGACAGGATTATTCTGCAACGAATTGGAAATACTTGCCCAGTAGCTAAAAGTTTACATCCAGATTTGAATGTACTTATTGAATACCGCTGGTAGATTCAACTAAATATCTTTATAAATAGGGATAAAAAAATGTGTTATTTTATTTAAAGCAAATTTGTATGTGGCATTGTTCTTATCAATGTATTTCCTACACTGCAATCTAAGCATCGCTTATTATTACAATATATTTTTTTTAACTGCATTAATGCCTGCGTATCATAAGCGTTTTTTATTTCAATTTTTAAAATAGCAAAACCATTGATAATGCTATTTTTTTCGGCCTTAATTTGCTCTAGCCATAACATGGCTTTTTCTTTATAAAGATATTCGTTATTATAATGTCCATAAGCAAATAATAGTGGAACAACTGTATTGATAATAATATTATCTAACATCTGGGCACCAATATTTTTCTTTTTAAAAGATGACAGCTCATCAAAAGTATAATGATAATGCCAATAATCATTTGCTGTTAGGTTAAGTAATTTCTTAACACTTTTAAGGTTTGTGCTTTCTTTAATTTTTGAAAACAGATGCATACTATTATGTACTAACATAGCCAATTGAGCCATTCTTATAGTCGGAAAATTTGATGGGCGCATGCGTAAAAAAAGCATTCCCCCTTCCACTTTTTGCAAATTGTATTTCTTTTTTAAATATTGATACTCCCTTTGCAATAGCTTTGGATAGTTATCCGTAAATTTATTATTTAGTAAGCCGGCCTGACCAAATAGCAGTGCTTCTGTTTGATGAATTTTATTTTTATACTTAGCTAATATACTTATAGGTATTGACTGAGCAGTTTTTTCAAATGCACCACTATTAAGTTTAATTCCAAAGTTTTTTGCCATCAGCCACCAGCAGGTTTCTTCCCAATGGTTATTATTTTTTTGAAGATATTGATATATATCTGAAGTTTTATTTTCTAATCTTTCAACTAGCATTCTCTCTTTCCAGCTTTGCCAGATGATATTATTTATTAAATGAATATTTTTTTCGCAAGGTATAAATGAATTTGTATTCATTAATTCATTATACTTATTTAATAATATTTTAGGCACTTTATTCTGTAGTACTAAAGTAGAAAAAGGAAGATTAAAATCAATGTCATTATTCCAAACTACATGTAGAATTACATTTTTATAATTTTTATCGGCGCTATGTTTATGGTTGTTCCAATCTGTTGCATTAATATGAAGTTCGATACTGCCAGCCCAAACGGTATTGTCTATTTTAATTTTAGCATCAGAGAAATCAGCACCTTGGTTTGTATTTATTGTACCTGGATGAATTATTTGTAATAGCTCCCCTTCTTCCGTAATTAATTCATTAGGATTAAAATATTGAAATTGCCAAATGTATTGTAGCAACTTTTCAGTCATGGGGGGGGGTATGGATAACTAAAACAATGTACGTAAAAATATGAATATTACAAATTCTCTAATATTTGTACCACTTTGCTTACCGGCAATCCCATTACGTTGTAAAAATCACCATGTATATATTTTATACCAACAACGCCAATCCATTCTTGTATGGCATAAGCACCTGCTTTATCATAGGGCTTATACGCATCTACATAAAATTCAATTTGCGATAAACTTATTTCATGGAAATGCACCTCGGTTGTTTCGGCAAAGGATATTTCATTGTTGTTATGTATAATAACAACTCCGGTAATTACCTTGTGTAGCTTGCCAGAAAGATTTGATAAAATTTGAATAGCATCTGTTTTATCCTTTGGTTTACCAATTACCTTATTATCTAAAACTACAATGGTATCTGCAGCAAGCACAGGCATTTTTTTTTTTGCTGTTTGTTTAATAACCAATGCTTTATTTCTGGCTATATGTATAGCAATTTCCTCTATCGTTAAATTTTCGGGATAGCTTTCATCCGTTTCTTCTACCATAATCACAAATGGCACTTCGGCCCATTCTAACAATTGTTTTCGGCGGGGCGATTGAGAGGCTAGTATAATTTTTTGCATAAATAATTTAACAGCGTTATTAGGAATAAATTTTAAAGAACACCAACGATATTAAACCAGCCAACATTACAAATTTGATGACTTTACTTAGCAAATGATAATCTTTTGCATTTTGTGCTTTAAATAGTTTTTTGAATATATAAACCAAAGGGACAAGAAGTAAGGAAACACAATAGAACATACTCCATAACCATCCAAATTGTAAAACATATATTTGAACAATCACAATTATCACAAATAATATAACCAGCCAAACGGCTACAAAAAACTTAGTCGCAGGCACCCCCCATGTTATGGGCATTGTTTTGCAGGCAAAACGCATATCCCCGACCATATCTTCTAAATCTTTTACTACTTCACGTATTAACGATATTACAAAAGCAAAAACTGCGTATAAAAAGGATATACGCATAAACTGATTATGAAATAATTGAAAAAGTGAACTATCACAATTATCACAAAAAAAACTGTTGTAATAAATTAAAAAACATACAATAACCACCCATGCTGTAAGTGAAGAGATTAAAATATTACCCCACAATAATTTCTTTTTTAAACTTACAGAATATCCAAATAATAAAAAAATGCAGATGACATTTGAAAAGGTTAGCCAATTTGTTGCTGATTTCAAATCAATATATATACTTATAAGTATAGCAGTAAATGAAAAAAAAAGATGCATAACAATAGCCCACCTTCTTTTTATTATTTTGTCAATAATGGCAGTATCTGGTTTATTAACTAAGTCAATATTTAAATCAAAATAATCGTTAATAATATATCCTGCGGCAGCAATTAACAAAGAAGAAATGACAAATAAAATAAAATAAAAAGTATCAAAATGGGTAAAAATACCATTTTGATTTACTGGCTCTACTAGTGAATAATAAAATAACCCCTGAGTTATTAAGATCATCAACAGGTTTGGCCATCGTATTAGTCTAAAAAATGCGGATATTAATTTCATGAAATTTTTATACAGTGAAAATAAGGATTGAAAAGGTAACATCCTTATCTACCTTGAAGTAACATTAATATCTAGATCCCAATGACCATTAAGTTTTAATACTTTTTCAATAATATCTCTTGCGCAACCTTTGCCTCCCTCCAAAGGAGAAATATAAAGTGATATTTGTTTTATTTCTGAAGCTGCATCTGCAGGGCAACAGGGCAAGCCGGTTAGCTGCATAGGAAAATAATCTGGTATATCATCTCCCATAAATGATATCTCATCCCAATTTAATTTATGCTTGGCAACATATTCTATAAGTTTTTCTTTTTTATTCTCAATTTTTAAAAAACAATCTGTTACGCCGAGACTTTCCAATCTATCTTTTACTGAATCAGATGTACCTCCCGAAATTATTACCACCCTATACTCTTTTTTAATGGCTAATTGTAATGCATACCCATCTTTAATATTCATTTGCCTGGCCATTTGGCCATCATTAAGAATTAATAGATTGCCGTTAGTAAGCACACCATCAATATCAAAAACAAATGTTTTTATAGGTTTAAATTTTTCTAGAACGTTCATTTAAATAGGTTTAGAAAGGTAGAAATTCAGCATAAAAACAGTCTAAATATAAACAGATGAATTATTTTTGGTTATCCCGCCACTCATAAACCCAACTACTTTGTATCATTTCTAAATGTCCTTCATTACTATCTTCTGCTTTGCCTTCAAATTTAGGTATTTCTAACACCCATTTAAGCAAATCGGTAAATCTTATGCGATAAATTTTACTTTCAGAAAAATCATCACCAAAACGGTCATAGAGTTTCATCGCGATATCTTCGTAATCATTCCAGTTTATAGGAGGTTCAAAAATCATAATTATCTTTCTTTGCTGAAGTGCTGATTTGCAAATTAGCCAATTTTTTAAGGTTAAGTATTTGAATATTTTTAAAACCGATTTCTTGCAACCCAATGGCATAATTACATTTTATTCACCTAAAAACTGTGTTTGGTCGGGTAATGTTACAATTATATCGCCAGTTCCATGTTTTAAAACGCATTGACA
>CAMBEI010000045.1 GCA_945865645.1 Chitinophaga pinensis
CGCCAAGTACGCTTTCCTGCCACTGGTAAGTTAGTGCAGTACCTGTACCTACAACCGTAAAGCTTGCTGATGTACCTACGCAATTTGCTCGGCTTATAGGCTGGACCGTTACGGTAGGACGCTTATTAACTGTAATGGTAATATTTGCCGAAGCAACACAACCTGCACCTGTAGTACGAACCACTGTATAAGTAGTTGTATTCATTGGTGCTGCTGCAACTGGGTTAGATGTTGTTGAGCTTAATCCTGCTGCAGGGCTCCATAAGAAAGTGCCGGTAGAAATACCGCCTACTGCATCTACAGTACCGCTAACATTTAATACAATATGCATGTTAGGGAAACCGATAGTAGTAAGATCCGTAGGTACTGCAATACCGCATGATGTTGCAGATATATAGCTAGTACCTGATTGAGCGGCAGTATTGCTACCTATGAAGAATGAACGCGCTGTGGCTTGTCCGCTTGGTGTAAATAATTCTACAATTAACACCGCATTATTAGGTACTACAACAGGTGTTGCAAAAGTTACAGCAAATAATGAAAGTGTTTGGTTAGGAACAGATGCAGATTGGCTGCCAACTAAAGTGCGTGTACCACCAGGGAATGCAGGACCTGTGTTTTGTGTATATAAATTAACTGTAATTGGCTGAGCTCCACCTGAGGCTTGCTCTACTCCTATTGTAACGGTATTAACTGTTAAAGATGATGGTAAACCTAAAGTTGCCAAATTATAAGCGCGCCAGTAGCTATTATCTGTATGTAATCCTCCAGCATTGCAAGAAACAGATCCTGCTGTAATGGTAGAAGATGATGATTGTGATATAGCAATAGGAGCAACTCCTGATGCATCCATAACCGTTAAACGAGTAGGATCTCCTTCGCAAATAGTAGATCCTGGATCTGCTAGGATTATTAACGAAGGGTTTAGAAGCACAGATACTGATGCAATTGAAGAGTAAGAACCGACACAACCCGTTGCCTGAACAAATACACGATAAAAAGTAGTTGTATTAAGGTTAGTATAATTTAAAGTAGTTGTAGTGTTAGCAATTATAGTCCAAGGGCCTGCAAGACTAGGTGCAGATTCCCAATAAAGAATATTACCAACAGAACCTGATAATGTTAATGTGCCACTATTAGTAGTAGTACAGAAAACTGTGTTTGCCGGGGTCAAAGTTCCACCAGTTGTTAGTGTAACAACTGATAACACAGCAGCACTACTTGTTGCTGTAGGGGAGCATGAACCACTAACTACACAACGATATTGGTAATTATTCATACCTACTGTAACCGCTGTTAAAGTAAGTGTACCTGTTGTAACACCTGAATAAACACCACCATTAGTAACGTTAGCCCATGGGCCACCCGAACCTGTTGTACTTTCCTGCCATTGATAGGTAGTTAGTGTACCAGTAGCGGTTACGCTAAATGAAACATTAGTTGTTATACAAACAGTAACATTAGTTGGTTGTAATGTAACAACCGGAGCTGTATTTACACTAAGAACAGCTGGATTGGATGTTACTGGAGGCGGACAACCTCCTACTACTAAACAGCGATATTGATAATTGTTCATTATTGCAGTAGCACCTGTAAGTGAAAGAGAAGCTGTTGTAGCACCTGAATATACACCACCGTTAGTTATATTATTCCATGGGCCACCTGCACCTGTTGTACTTAACTGCCATTGGTAAGTTAAACCTGTACCCGTAGCTGTAACAGAGAATGAAGTATTGCCTGAAGCGCAAACTACTGTGTTAGTGGGTTGAGCACTAATAGCTGTGGTACCAGCAAATACGGTTAAAATTCCAGAGGTAGAAGTAACCGTTGATGCATTACATCCGCCTGAAACATTAATACGATATTGATAATTATTCATACCTGCTGTAACAGCTGTTAAAGTAAGTGTACCTGTTGTAACACCTGAATAAACACCACCATTAGTAACGTTAGCCCATGGACCACCTGCACCTGCTGTGCTTTCCTGCCACTGGTAAGTTAAACCTGTACCCGTAGCTGTAATACTAAATGTGGTGTTACTCCCTACACAAACAGATGAGTTAGATGGGTTAGATGTAATTGCAGGAACTCCGCTACCAACTGTTAAAGCAGCTGGGTTAGAATTTGCGATAGGACATGCACCATATACTACACAACGATATTGGTTACCACTAAGTCCTACCGTAACGCCTGTAAGCGTTAAAGTAGTTGAAGTAGCTCCACTGTAAATACCGCCATTGGTTATATTGCTCCAAGGACCGCCAACGCCTGTTGTGCTTAGCTGCCATTGATAAGTAAGGTTATTTCCTGTAGCTACCACTGTAAATGTAGCGTTGTCGCCAGTACAAATTGATACTGCAGCTGGTTGAGTATTAATAACAGTAGCTGGAGGCATATTAAAAGCAGCTGTTTGATCTGTAATACTGCTTGAACTTCCTTGAGTAGCACTGAATCCCATACCTCTTTTAGCAAAAGCTGTCCAGATTGCGCAAGCGTGAGCTCCGTTATATAAGTTTCGATCAGCTTGTAAAATAGCATTTCTAGCATCAATAAATCCTGGAGAGCAAGGCTGTAATTTTAATCCTTCCATCACTAATTTAAAGGCCACTGTATTTCCACCAGTTCCAACGTTATTGAAAAAATTTGTATTGATGCCATCAGTTTGTATAATAGCCCAAGTCATTTCCCAAATTGCATTACACCATATTTCTCCATTAGCATGTACTGCATTATAAGGAGCTACTCCAAGATTAGAATAGGTTAATGGGGTTACGGCAATATTTGTACAGTATGGATAAGTACGTATACCCGGTCCCGTTGTAGGATAACCATAAGCATAGTTACCAATTGGTCTTTTAATATTATTCCCATCAGCTATTGTAGCTGTAGCCCAATTAGTTGTTATCATCAGCCCCATATAATCACTCCACCCCTCGCCAGCTTGCTCTGCATTTTGTAAGCAGGAGGTATTATTAGGGCCACCGGTTAATCTATTACTAACACCATGAAAAAATTCATGTGCAATAATACCGTTATCAATATCTCCATCTAAATCTATAGTGCCCCCAGGTGTGCCTGATAAAGTTACATTTACATTATTAGCCAATTGAGCGGCAATAATTGCACCATCTAGATCTGATATCATAACTGCAGGGATGGTAATAGTATTATCAGCTCCTCCCATAACAATAGGACCACCGGGTACATTGTTTACCATAATAACTGCAACTGCGCCGGCATCCTGTGCATTTTTTACTTTTACGGTAAAAGGTACTGTTGCAGTACATACGGCACCACCAAAACCCCTTACAATCAGTGCAATTTTACCGGCTACAGAGTTAGCCGGTGCATTACAGGCATAGTGTGTATTACCTGGTGCATCATCATTATACCAAACTACCTGGTTTGTTACCGGACCAACATTAGCTAAAAGATTAGCTGTACTCATAGCCCCTTCTGTAGCTGTATAAGGACCAGCAATAGATGCTGGTGTGTTTACAAGCATTGTTGTAATTCCTCTAACCGGGCTCCATAAATACATTTGCATTCTTGGCCTGTTACCATCTATTGGTGTAGACATGTTAGCATTATTTGTACCCCCTGCATCTTGTGCATCTGCAATTACATAGTCAGCTCCATTACCGCCCCTGCCCTGGTTATCATTTTGAAAGTTACCTGCAGGTTCTGTAAATCCATAATTATAGGTTAAGTCATGACAAAGATTATTCCAATAAAATAAGTTGGTAATAGCAAATTGCTGAAAATCGGGTGTTATAGGCGCTACTGTATAACTGATCGGATAAGTGAAATTCAATGGATCAGGCGAGGTAGTAGAAGTAGCTGGTAAACCAAAAGTACCATTATTATTATCTCTATCTTCCTGAGCATATACATTATTACCGCGAGAATATAGATAATCTGCAGCTCCATCATTATGCCATTTTAACGACACGGCATTTCCTCCTGCCAATGTCCAAGGATTAGTACGTTGTGCAGCCGTTCCACCTGGGTGTATAGGACTTTCTGCAGGATATGGAATTACGGTATAATTAGCTGTACCTACAAGATTTGGACTTAATAATTTCTCTGCAGTTTTTAATAAACTTGATGAAGTTAAACTTGTTTGACTAGTTGCATTTTGTAAATTATTATTTGCCTTAATGAAACTTGGTATTTCATCCGTATTAAATTTTTCATAAACAGTTAAGTTATTTTTATTAACGACTGTATTAGTATTTGCATCAACCCTAATATTCCAATAGTCTGAATTCTTAATAGGAAAAAGTTGAACCTGCCAAACAAGCTTTACTGAAGTAATATTTTTCCCGTCATCAATTGGCACCCACATTAATTGAGCTGTAATATTTTCTTTAGCAATATTAAGTTTACCAAAATTAAAAACTTTACCATTGTCCTGTGTGTTAATAACATAAAGGAAAGCAGGCATATCAATTTTGGAATCGGTTATAGAAGTACGCACAGCATCTGCTGGTGTAACTGAGGGAAGAACACTATTAGATTCGGTTAAGCTTTCCATGTTAGGCAGCAAACTACCCGCCTTTGAGATTAGTAATCCATCTTTAAATGCCAATACTAACATCTGGTTCCAAACAGGTAAACTTTTATAAGTTTGAATCATGTACACCATTCTAATTCCAGTAGTATTATCTAAATAAGTACTTGATAAAATCAGGTTTTTTAGGTTTTCGTCAGTAAGGCCTACTAAAGTTTTGTTAGCACTAACTAAACTAGTTGCCGCATTATCTTCGGAAGATATAGTTTGTGCATTTATGCTAAAAACACAAAGTAATAACGGAAGGATGAGTAGGAGAATTTTTCTCATAATTAATGTTGATTTATATTTAAATACGTGATAAATAAAGCCATAAAAAATAAAATTAACTACCCATTTTAAATATATTGTTTAAAATCACAAGTAAATGAAAAAACAATAGCTAGTCTTATTCTGTATTTTCCAATAGTTTTGGAAAACAATATTATGGATAAAATGTTAAATTTTCCAAAAAAAATATTTTTACGAGCATTTTCAACCCTTATTTTTAAAATTATTATATTATCAATATATACATTAATAATTTTACTTATACTATTATTACAATCATTAGTAACAATTTATTTACGAAATCATTAGATGTGCATAAATCTGTAGCAATTAAAAGAGCAATTAACCTGAACGATTTGTTATTGATGATTTTAGAACGGTAATCAATTCAACAATTGCCAACAAAAACTATTTCGCCTTTTACGTAATTGATGAAGTGCATTGCCTTTCAGAATGGGGATACGGTTTCAAAACTCCATATTTGAATTTAGGAATCAATACACAAGATATTTACAAAACTAAAACAGACGACAAAGTTTTTTTAGTTGAGTTGACTGCAAACGTTTCATTGATGTTTTGACTGATATTGAAAGAGAATTAAAAATTGGAAAACGGATGTTAACGCTGTTGTAAAATATAAAAATACTCTAAGATATGAATTGAATTACCAAATAATTAAAACCGAAATAAAGGAAATTTAAAAAGTTGATGTAAGCCAAAGATTTCAAATTAACGACCGCAATTGGAAAAAAGAAATCGGAAATATAAAGTAAGAAAAATAAAAAATTAGAAACCAGAAGTGAAATAAAAATTACAAAATTTAATGAAGAGCAAACATTGTAAGAGTTACTTGAAATAATACATTATTTGTAAATAATTTATCGCTAGATACTAAAGTGTATAAATTTGATCTAACGCCTTATGACCTTAATTTTATTCAAAATTATTTTGCTGTTTGCATTGAATTTTTACAATGAGGAAATGGCATAAAAAGATTTCGAACGTTTAATTCTACTGACACTGAAAAAGGAGAATACGTATATAGGACATGGGGTAACAAGCGAATGGAATTTTACGGATGACTACACTATTTATCTAAAATTATTTTTGAATTACTAGTTCTTGTAAAAGATGATATTTTTTCCTTACTTCTAAATAATATCTTAGATGTCATCTAGAAGTAAGGAGTAAAAGTCATTTACATTAATGTGCAAAATCTGTTTCAAAATCACCCTTAATTCTTTCCATCGAAGGATTAAAATACCCAAATTTAAGCGTAGGAAATTCCTCCCTTATTAGCTCCATCATTTTTTTTACCCCCATACACTCCCCTGTTTCTGTAACGCCAATTTTGCCTAAATACCAATCTGGATCAATATTAAAATTGCGCCACTGTATCATGCATAAATCTGTTTCTTTTATTAATTTTCTTAACGCTTCATATTCCTCTATACTATCTGTCATACCTGGAAAAACAAAATAATTAAGACTTGTCCAACCCCCATAACTACGAACTATTTTCAGGGTCTCAAATAAATTTTCAAATTCATAATTATTGGGTAAATAATAAGATGTATAAATATTTTTTCGCGCCGAATTGGTACTTACCCTAATGCTGTTTAGTCCAGCCTCGCACAAAGCCTTAACCGCTTCTGGCATACTCCCATTTGAATTAATATTGATACTCCCATTTTGCGTATGCTTTCTTATTTCAATAATTGATTCTCTTATTGTTTCCCACATCAACAAAGGCTCACCTTCGCAACCCTGACCAAAACTGATTAATGGAAAAGGAGCTGACTGTAAGTGAGGCACTGTAAATTCTACAATTTCTTCAGCGGTAGGTTTAAAAGTTAACCTATCCTGTGTACTGATAATTGTTTCATCTGAGGGTTGAAAAGAAATACACCCAATACAGTTAGCATTACATGCAGGAGAAATTGGGACAGGACATTCCCAGCGGCCCAATGCCAAATTTCTTGCAGCTGGGCAGGTATATGTCATACAACAATTTTCCATTAAATGCTTTACCAACCGATTGTGCGGATAAGCTTTTAATATATTTTTTGCTCCCTTTTCAATTAAATCATCAACATACCCTTCTGACTCTTGCCTAATATCATGCTCTATACGGACAGCGGGTACATATATTTTTTGACCCACCCATCCTGCAGCTGTATAACAAAATAGGGGTAATGTAGGGGCCTCCTTTTCTGTTTCATAAGCTGCCATATATAAACCCGTATGTGCAGGAGGAATAAAAGCTGCTACTGCCCATCCTTTTTCGCAAAGCCGCATCTCGCCAGTTCTTACATCAATACCAATTCCTTTACGACCTGGTAATTCATATAAATTACCGCCAGTGGGCATTTCAATCCATTCATTTGTGGGTATAGGTAATGCATCCCAGCCACTGCGACCAGTTGCATAAAGGGAAGTATCTTCAAAAATGTTCCCTGCCCCATCCGAATATAATATGTAAGGGCTTTGTGTTAACATAATATTTTTTAAAGGATGGTTATATAAATCAATCTTGATGCAGTAGTTGTTTATAACAAAAAAGGTTAAATATTTTTTCATCAACCGATTCAGTCATTTCAATAATTTCAGCCTGAATAACTTTGTTTGATTTAAAATCAGCTGTAAGTAAATTGTCTTTTAAAATTACATTATCCATTTCAATCCAGGTATAACTATTTTTTTTGAAAATGTTTGTCACCTCTACGCCTACCTCAGAAAAAATAATATTTGTTTTTTTTCTCTGCACTATAGATATAAATAAAAAAATTGCAACAAAAATAATAACTGCAAATACACCAACATACATAATCCAAAAATTTGTATATAATAATGCCAAAATTAAATTCAATGTTTCTTCTGCTCTTTTATGTTTTTTATAGAAAAAATACACACTGCTTATGAGGGCATAAAATCCCAATAAAATAAACATGCTCAGTCTGATGTTGTGGTGTATAGTTTTAACTGCCATTAATGCAGCAGCAGCAATATGCAAAAAAAATAAAAACCACAAAAAGAAGCTGTACGATTTTGTATTATTATCTTTTAAAATGAACTTGTAGTGCATTAGGCAGGATTTGAGGCAACCAATAAATTACACATTTTAAATAAGCATCTGGCTCCTACATTTTCATCCCATTCGTCGTGGCTTACACCAACTTCATTTAAATCAAACCCAACTAATTTACGTCCGCTTTGTAACACTTTATTAAAAAGATAAAATACTTGTTCTGTTTCAAATCCGCCCTGCACAGGAGTTCCAGTATGCGGACAAAGTTTTGGGTCAAGGCCGTCAATATCAAAACTAAAATAAACTTTATCAGGTAAGTTGCTTACTATTTCATCAACAATTTGTTTCCAGGTTTCTCCTTCGTACTCACGTTCTTTAATATCTTTATCAAAATAAGTAACTATGCGATTACTATTTGCATTTATAAAATCTAGTTCAGCTTCGCAGTAATCTCTAATTCCAACTTGGACAATTTTCTTAAGTTGAGGAATTTCATTTAGTGCATTATACATTACAGAAGCATGAGAATAGATAAACCCTTCATAGGCATTTCTTAAATCGCAGTGTGCATCAATTTGTAAAATTCCAAAATCTCCATGTTTTTCGGCAATTGCTTTAAAATAACCAAACGGGGTGCTATGGTCTCCTCCTAGCAAAGCCACTAGTTTACCAGCATCCAACAGCTCTTTGGCACGCTCATAAACCCAGTTGTTTAAAAAAACGCTCCCTTCATTAATCTCCTTAAGAGATTTGCAAATAAATTTATTATCTTCTACAATTTCATCATGGGCTATATAATTAATATAAAGTTCTGCCTCCTTTCGCAGGTAATCACTTTTCATAAGTATTTTTTTATCGCAAGGAAGCATATAAAAACCTTGCTTCCATCCGTCTTTAAAAGACGAATCAAAAAGATCTACCTGCAAACTTGAATGAAAAATATGTTCTGGAGCTCTTGCTGTGCCAGCATTATAGCTTACTGTAACTTCCCAAGGGATAGGCAATATAATTAATCTTGCAGCTTCTTCACTAAAGGGTAAACCAAAAATATTATTGTTAGGATTACCAACGGAGTTGGGATCAAAATTAGAAAGATCAGTCATCTCTATTATTTAATTATACAGGTTTGAAATTTATTTTTATAAATAAAAACGGTGCAAAGATAAGCGAGAGTTCACAAAGAAGTAAATATTATACCTATCAATATTGTAAACCTAAAGTTGCTAAAAATAAATTTGTTAAAATAAGTCCTACAATTTTAACGTAAATAGGTTTTTTAAAAAAATAAGATCCCAATTTTGCTTACCTTTACACTTAATTTTACTTGTATGAAAAAAAAACATATTATCATCCTTGTATCGATTGCCGCCCTCATTGTAGCCTTAATTATATTTTCAGCGGGCGATTTTTCAACTTATGAAACCATCAGTTCTGCCAAAAATAAACAAGGTAAATTTGTACATCTGATTGCTAAACTTGATAAAACAGAACCTATTGAATATGATGCAGTGAATAACCCAAATTTCCTTAGTTTTTATGCGGTGGACAGTTTAGGTGGAAAAACAAAGGTGATTTTCCGTAACAGTAAACCAACAGATTTAGAAAAAAGTGAACGCATAGTGATGCAAGGAAAAATGCAAGCGGATTATTTTGAATGTAAGGATATTCTTTTAAAATGTCCGAGTAAATATAAAGATGATCAAAAACAATTGGAAAAAACAATTACAAATCAGCAGGATTCAGTTTATAAATAATAATATTAAATGAAATTTGAAGGCGAACATTTATTACCCGGGCAAATTGGTCATTTCTTTGTGTTGCTTGCTTTTGTTGCATCCATTATATCAACCATAGCGTATTTTACTGCCAGTAGAAAAAAAGATTTAATAGAAAAAAAATATTGGATAATATTTGCCAGGTATGCTTTTGTTACACAACTCATTTCTGCTATTGTGATTTTTGCTCTTGTATTTTATATTTGTGCCAATCATTACTTCGAATACATGTATGCATATAAACATGCATCCAAAGAACTAGAACCAAAGTATTTACTGGCCTGCATTTGGGAAGGTCAAGAAGGTAGTTTTTTATTATGGACAATCTGGCATAGCATACTCGGTATATTTATTATGGCGAAGTCAAAAGAATGGGAAGCTCCAATCATGTCGGTGATTAGCTTAGCTCAATTCTTTTTATTAATGATGTTATTGGGGTTATATGTTTCTGCTGATGCTAGACTTGGAAGCAATCTCTTTACATTAACTAGAAATGAAATTTCCGGACCTATTTTTAGTCAGCCGAACTATTTAACTTTTATAAAAGACGGCATTGGATTAAATGTGTTGCTTCGTAATTACTGGATGGTGATTCACCCCCCTATTTTATTTTTAGGATTTGCCTCAACCATTATCCCATTCGCTTATGCATATGCGGGTATACAAACAAAACGCTTTGGCGACTGGGTAACACCAGCTTTGCCTTGGGCTTTATTTAGTGCCTGTGTATTGGGTGTAGGAATTATGATGGGTGGTAAATGGGCTTATGAATCTTTATCTTTTGGCGGTTACTGGGCATGGGATCCTGTAGAGAATGCATCTCTTGTACCCTGGTTAATTTTAATTGCGGGTATCCATACCATGGTTATTTACAAAGCAACCGCACATTCTTTAAAAGCCAGTTATTTATTTTCATTTCTCACCTTTATTTTTATTCTGTATTCCACATTTTTAACACGTACAGGAATTTTAGGCGATACCTCTGTACATGCTTTTACAGATGCAGGAAAAGCAATCAATATTATGATTTTACTTTTTGTTGCAGTATTTACATTATCGTCGATGATTTTGCTTTTTATTAATTTAAAAAATATACCTGCTGAACAGAAAGAAGAAAACACGAGCTCTCGTGAATTTTGGATGTTTATTGGCTCATTAATTTTCTTTTTAAGCTCAATCTTTATTATTGCAAAAACATCGGTACCAGTTTATAATAAAATATTTGGAACTAAAATAGCTCAGCCAGAAAATATTGAATTTTCTTACAATAAAGTAATTATACTAGTTACCATTATTATTGGTTTATTAAGTGCTGTAACTCAATACTTCAAGTATAAAAAAACAGCACCGGGTTTTATATTAAAAAAGATTGCAGTACCCACTATTATAGCGGCAATAATTACTGCTTTGTTAGCTATTTTTTATCCGCTTACCTATTACAAAATGGGTCCAGGGTTTTTAGGTGCCACATATGTAGCTTTATTTGCTGCTATATTTTCTGTAATAGCAAATGGGACTTATATTGTAACAGGATTAAATGGGAAACTAAAAGTTGCTGGTGGCTCTATCGCTCATCTTGGATTTGCATTAATGCTTGTAGGCATATTAATTTCATCCAGCAATAAAAAAGTGATTAGCAACAGCGGAGCAAACGGAATTAATTTGCAAATTAGTGGTAAAGATCCGATGACCAGAGAAGCTGATAACCCACAAGAAAATTTAACACTAATACGACAGGTACCTGTGTCAATGGGTCCTTATGAAGTTACCTATTTGAAAGATTCTTTTAGCAATGAAAAAGGTAGACGTTTTTATGAACTGCTGTTTCAACGCAAAGATGCTATTACAAAAAAAGTGATAGAACAATTTACTTTGTGGCCCGATGTGTATATCATGAAGGACAATAATATGAGCAGTAACCCGGATACAAAGGCCTATTTTTCCAAAGATATTTTTACTTATATTTCTTATGCTATAAATAATGACAATAGAATAGAAGATACCGCGCAGTTTTTAATGAAAGAATTAGCCGAAGGTGATACTACTTTTTACAGCAATGGCATTATTATCCTTAACCGTGTTATAAAAAATCCGGATAATGAAAAGTATCATTTTAAAGCAACAGATGCAGTGCTAATGGCAGATATAACACTAATCAGTAAAGACAGCATGCATTACAAAGCAATGCCTATAATTGAGGTAGATGAGTTTGGCATCAATCAAATTGATGATACCGTTTATGCACAAAATTTGTACCTAAAATTTGCTGGTGTAACCGACGGAAAAAAAATTAAAATTGGCATTAAAGAATCTGATAAACTTATTGAATACATAACGTTAAAAGCTTACGTTTTCCCTTATATTAATTTAGTTTGGCTGGGATTAATTATTATGGCACTTGGCATAATAATGAGTGCTGTTAAAAGAGCTAAACTTTCTACTTTTTACGGCGCTTTAGCTATAATTTTAGCTGGGGTTGGCCTTTTTTATATGTTTCTTTTAGCAAATAATTAATGTTCTAGTTGCCAATAGTCGAGAACTCCGTTTAATTTATTCACTTATTTGTATTCCTATATTTTTTTATTTTAATAAATTGAGTAGAAATGAGCTAATTAGGGGAGTCAAAGCACAAATTTTAACATATTAATTTAAAAATAAAGTAAGCTAGTAGTAAATTCCTAAAATTTACCAATAATTTATGCATTAAAATGAGGTAAATATTGATGTAAATGATAAATTTACACTATGTATTGGCTATCCCGGCTAAGGCTCTATAAAATTAATTTAATTTCGACGGTAATATTTTTTACTGCCTACCTAAATTGTGCTAATGCACAAAACACAAATTCAGACACCCTTACTACTTATGCAATAGTATACGAGGGTGATACTATGGAAGCAAAAACACTTTCTTCTGTTGATCTTTTTTCTCGAATATCAAATGCTAACAAATACGACCGTGCCAAGTGGACACGGCTGCGCAATGCCATCATTGTCACTTATCCTTACGCCATGCGTTCTGGAAGCATCTTAAATGAAATGAATATTAGGTTAACAGATATCAAAGAAAAACCACAGCGAAAAATATACATTAAATCGAAAGAGAAGGACCTTAAAAAAGAGTTTACCGATCCGCTAAGTAATTTATCAATTTACCAAGGAAAGGTATTAATGAAATTAATTAACCGACAAACAGGAAATAATTGTTACGAAATAATTAAAGAATATAAAGGCGCTTTTACAGCAAGATTTTATCAAACAGTTGCATTCTTTTTTAGTGGCAATCTTAAGCAACCATTTGATGCGCAAGATGAAGACAAAGAGATGGAAATGATTGTAAGAGAAGTTTGCCAAACCTATGGATTCAATTATGCTGCTTACCGATCTATGTAATCATTATGTTCAAATAGTTTATGTTATTGTACATATATCTTTTTGTAGTCATGCCTTTTACAAAATACCACGCTATTTCCCTATTTATTTTAGTAAAAAATTGACAAAAATGGACTAGTTTTGTATATTAATTTTTAACACCCTATTTATGAAGTTGGACATATTGGCTTTTGGAGTGCACCCTGATGATATAGAGTTAAATTGTTCCGGCACTTTGTTAGTTGAGATGAATAAAGGCAAAAAAATAGGCATTATTGATTTAACAGCAGGTGAATTAGGTACGAGGGGTTCAAGTTCAATTAGGAAACAAGAAGCAGCAGCAGCAGCAGAAATTTTAGGTGTGAGTATTCGGGAGAACTTAGAAATGGCAGATGGATTTTTTAAAAATGATGAAGAGCATCAAAGAAAAATAATATCTATTATAAGAGCATATCAACCTGAAATAATTTTATGTAATGCCTCAGAAGATCGCCACCCAGATCATGGGCGTTCTTCCAAATTAGTGCATGATGCTGCATTTTTATCAGGACTAAAAAAAATACATACAAATAAAGGGGGCATAGAGCAACCAGCCTGGAGGCCAAAATATGTTTTCAGTTATATTCAAGACCGCATGTTAAAACCCGATTTTTTGATCGATGTAAGTGATTTCTACGATAAAAAAATAGAGGCGATAAAAGCATATAAATCACAGTTTCATGATATTAATTCCTTAGAGCCTGAAACATATATATCTACTCCAGAATTTTTAGACAGCAATGTTTATCGCAATAAATGGTTTGGAAAAATGATTGGCGTAAAATATGCAGAAGGTTTTATGTCAGTAAAAAAAATTGGACTTAAAAATTTTGATGGAATAATTTTAAAAAACACATAACTTGTGCTAAAAAAAATAAAATATGGCAACACCTAAGTTTTCAAATATAAAAGGATCTAATTTTCATCAGGAGCTTAAAAAAAGAGTTAACAACTATTTTACAGAATCAAAAAAAGTTGCTACCGGAAATTTTGGTCTGTATTTTAAAGCTATCTTGTTTTGGGTGGTATATATAACACTGTATATACATGTATTATTTTTTACGCCGCAAAGCTGGATTGCTATTTTAGAATGCATTGTTA
>CAMBEI010000046.1 GCA_945865645.1 Chitinophaga pinensis
TGTTGAAAACTTAAAAAAACAATCAGAAAAAATTGGTAGCGATAGCAAGAAGATTGAGCAAGTGGCTTCAATTTCTGCTAATAATGATAAAGCTATTGGGGCTTTAATTGCCCAAGCAATGGCTAAGGTTGGTAAAGAAGGTGTAATTACTGTGGAAGAAGCAAAAGGTACAGATACTACAGTAGATGTGGTAGAAGGTATGCAGTTTGATCGTGGCTATATCTCTCCGTATTTTGTAACTAACAGCGAAAAAATGCAGGTTGAATTAAGTAATCCCTACATACTAATTTACGATAAGAAAATATCTACTATGAAAGATATTCTTCACATCTTAGAGAAAGTTGCTCAAAGCAGCCGTCCGCTAGTTATTATTGCAGAAGATTTAGATGGAGAAGCATTAGCTACCTTGGTTGTAAATAAATTACGTGGTACCATTAAAGTGGCTGCAGTAAAAGCTCCAGGCTTTGGCGATAGAAGAAAAGAAATGTTACAAGATATTGCAGTGTTAACTGCTGGTACAGTTGTTAGCGAAGAGCAAGGATACAAGTTAGAAAATGCAGATCTTGAATATTTAGGTAGTGCAGAAAGTATTACAATTGATAAAGACAATACAACCATAGTAGGTGGTAAAGGTGCAAAGAAAGATATCACTGCAAGAGTTAATCAAATAAAAGCTCAGGTTGAAACTACGACTTCTGATTATGACAAAGAAAAATTACAGGAGCGCTTAGCTAAATTAGCTGGTGGTGTGGCTGTGCTATACATTGGAGCTGCTACCGAAATTGAAATGAAAGAAAAGAAAGATAGAGTTGACGATGCTTTACATGCTACAAGAGCTGCTGTGGAAGAAGGTATAGTACCTGGTGGTGGTGTTGCATATGTTCGTGCAAGTGACGTGTTGGCAAAAATGACAGGTAGTAACGAAGATGAAACAACCGGTATTGCTATTGTACGCCGTGCTGTGGAAGAACCATTGCGCACCATTGTAGAAAATGCAGGCTTTGAGGGTAGTGTTGTTGTAAATAAAATTAAAGAAGGTAAAGGTGATTATGGTTTTAATGCACATACCGAAAAATATGAAAATCTTTTTAAAGCTGGAGTTATTGATCCTACTAAAGTTAGTCGCGTTGCATTAGAAAATGCCGCGTCTATTGCAGGCATGATGTTAACTACCGAGTGTGTAATTGCAGACAAGCCTAAAAAAGAAGAAGCGCATAGTCATGGAGCTCCTGATATGGGAGGAATGGGTGGATATTAAGTTGGCAGCAATTGTTAGTAGCCAGTTTGCATAAAATAAAATCCCTCTTGCAGCATGCAAGAGGGATTTTATTTTATGCAATAAAAAATTAATTTAATCTTTTCCAGAAAGCACCAAAGCCATCAATATCTATAATATCTTCTGTAATATTGTGTTGTTTTCTATAATCCATAATGGCCAATTTGCATGCCGGAACAGCGCCAAAATCATCTACAATACAATACCCACCAATAGATAATTTAGGGTATAAACTGTCTAGAGCATTTATAGTAGATTCGTACATATCGCCATCAAGCCGCAATACAGAAAGTTTATCAATAGGGGCAGTTGGTAAAGTGTCTTTAAACCACCCTTTTAAAAATTTAACTTGATCATCTAATAACCCATATTTTTCAAAATTATATTTAACCTGCTCTTGAGAAATAGCAAGTACGTTTGAATAAGTGAAATGATCGTCGCCCTTGTCTGCAACATATTTATCTTCGTCTGGTTTTGGTAATCCTTCAAATGAATCGGCCACCCAAACGGTTTTATCAGTTATGTTAGCCACTTTTAAAAGAGCCCGCATAAAAATTACAGAGCCTCCTCTCCAAACACCAGTTTCAATTAAGTCGCCAGGAATATTATTTTTGATTGTGTCGTTTACACAAAACTCAATATTATTCATTCTTTTAAGTCCTACCATCGAATCAGCATAAGCAGGCCAGTCTCTTCCATTTAATCTCTTTTCTTTATTATATCTTACTTTTTCCCTGATGGTAAAATCACTGTTTTTTAAAATACTTTCTAAAAGATACAGAAGCATATACCTAGGTTTATGACCTTTATTTTTTTTAATTTGGGGCGTTTCTCCTATTTCCATTCTATGATAATCAATCAGTACCTTTTTTAATAAATCGATATACATGTTATCACTGCTCATATAAATATTTTAGAAACAAAAGTAAGAAATTACAAGTAATAATTCGCCTTGGCGCGAATATAGCATGTTAAAAAGAGGGTTACTCATTTAATAAAAAAGACTAGAATTTAACTTGTTCAAAATAATATTATAAAAATATATATTCCTTTTTTGACCAACATAGGTATAAAATAACTAGGTTAATAAAATGTGTAATTTAATATAGAATATAATTCTCTTAATATTCGATTGAAGCAGTAAACATTAACTTAGACCCCCTTTATTATTCATTTACAATTTCCCCATAATCTATAACTAGTTCATCTCCTTTTTTTATTTCTTTTATGGCTTCAAAAAATTCACCATCATTAATCGATACTATATTTGGGGTATCGCAGTGGTTTAAAAAATTAACTAGATCCATTTTTTTAAAACCGTAATCGGGTACAAAATAATTTTCATCATCATACAAACAATAATTTTCTATTAATGCTTTTACATGTTCAGGTAAATTTTCTGCCTCTTTTTTAGATACAGAAATCCAGATTTCTTCAGCTGTTGATTTAGAAAACATTGAACGACAACCAGCTGGAATATCCTGCAGGGCAAAAACCCCAATACCTTGAATAGGAGATGGTTTTATCATAATCCAAGTATTTCCGGCCAACTCATTAAGCAATTCAGGTTTAGTCATAAATTATCTTGTTTGGCAAATCCAAATAACAAAAAAATATCTCCTAACCAGGAGGAAAATAGGGCTATTAATACTATTTTTTTCTTCCAAATATTTGATTGGAGTAATACTAATAATAAAGCAGTTATCAGTAAAGGCTTGACAACAAATTGAAGCATTTTAATATTTACAATAATACCTGCTATATCAAGGATTACTATAATAAAAAAAATAAAACTTATAATTTTTTTATATCGCTGCAGTAACATAGTGTTGAATTATTATTTTGTAACCCACTATTTCAATTCTATAAAAGCTTTTCCTTTATAATAATAATTGTTTAACGAATCTTTTATTCTGGAGGTGTCAGAAAAGGGTAGTGTAAATGGTTCTGCTAATTTATATTTTAATGAATCATCTTTATACATGATAACAGTATGATTTCTTGCTAGTAATGTTTTCATTTTTGCAACTGCCGCAAATGAATCTGCGGTAACCATAAAGACCAACTTAAAAGTATAGCCATCAGTAATAGTTTCTTTTTGGGGTTGCAATAAATTGCCGGAGTCGGTTTTGACAACTATATTATTAGCGCTATCTATATTTAATGGGGTGGCAACAGCCAAGCTGTTAGAATTTGATTTTCTAATTAAAATATACCAATATCCTATACTCGTTAAAATAAGTACTAAAGTTAAAATGGCGATTAATATCCATTTTTTATTACTCCTAACGCTTTTACTTTCGGAGGCAAATGATATTTCTGGATTTTCTGTTTTTTCTTTTAGTGCCGCTGGGGAAAATTCTATTTTTGATTGAAATGAAACCCCCTTTGTAAACTCTAAATCGCCTTGTTGATTTTTTAATAGTATTCCTATTCCTTCAATAGTAAAAGGTTTACCAATATTTAAAAACTGTTTGCCCAGTGCTAGGTAAGAGTCTAAGTCGCCAGAAGCAAGGGGCTTTATTTTACGCGTTTGCTGAGTAATAAAATTAATGAGAGCATCATCTTCTATTGCTCTCGCATTATTTTCAAATAAAATGGCATGTTCTGGTATTACAATATCTCTATTATTTTCTTTGGGCATAACAAAATCAGGAGAAATAGAGAATGTTCCCATGCCTTGTAAGGTTACTTTCCTACAATTGTAAAAATGCTGAACCAGTAATTGTTCTATTTTCATTTATTGTTATTAAACATAACAAACCTACAAGATATTAACTACATAGCAAAGTACTGTCATTTTATATTATTTTTGTCTTATGCTATCCGAAAAAGATAAAGATTTTATACACTATTGGGAAAAAGAAAGAGAAAGATTAAGTAGTATATCGGCTAAATTGATTGCCGGCCTACCTGTGGCCATTTTATTTTGTTTACCCATCTTACTTTTTATTACCTCTATATATCTTTTTTTTTCGGAGTGGTATACCAAGGTCTCAAATAATATAGAGGGGGCTATGTCAACTATAATTATCGCCATAGTCATATTTATCCTTTTTTTCTCTTATTTTCGAATTCAATACAAATGGGAATTGAATGAACAACATTACCTAGAACTAAAACAAAAAGAGAATATATAGAATAACCATATTTCGTTAAAGTCCAAATCAACTTAAATAAACCATGAACAAAAAACAAATTTTATTATTAGCTATTATTTATTTTTCATATACCATGAACGGCTGTTTTAAATCGGATGCAAATACTGCAAATAATTGTATAGCTAATAACACTGGCGTGCCAACAGCTGCGGAAGTTGCTTCTTTACAAGCTCATATTACTACTAATGGTCTCATTGCAATGCAGCACCCAGATGGCTTTTTTTATAAAATTGTTGCTCAAGGAACAGGAGCTACCCCTACTTTAGCTTCAAATGTTACGGTTAAATACACAGGTAAACTTACTAATGGGAACGTTTTTGACCAAAATATTACCGGAACCACTTTTCTTTTATCTCAATTAATTTTAGGTTGGCGTCGAGGCCTTCCTTTAATACAAAAAGGAGGATCAATTATTTTATATTTACCTCCTTCATTGGGCTATGGTTGTTCTTCAGTTGGTATAATACCTCCGGACTCTAATTTAATTTTTTCGATAGATCTTTTAGATGTACAATAATTAAAATTTTATACTTTGAGCCACGAATCCATTTCGGTTTTTGACATGTTTAAAATAGGGATTGGCCCATCCAGTAGTCATACACTGGGTCCTTGGCTTGCCGCTCAACGTTTTGCTAATTCTTTAGCTAAAAAAAATATATTATATAAGGTTAAAGAAATTCGTGTTTTATTATATGGCTCATTAGCTAAGACAGGTGTTGGTCATGGAACCGATATTGCTGTACAACTTGGGTTAAGTGGCCATGATCCAGTTAGTTTTGAAGTCAATAATATTGATGCTAAAATCGCAGATATTAAACTGATGAAAAAAATTATGCTCATTGGCAAACATGAAATTGATTTTAACCCTTCTGAGGATATTGAGTTCTTAATAAGTGAGTCTTTGCCTTTACACCCCAACGCGTTAAGCTTTTTAGTTAGACTTGATACTGGTGAAAATTTTGCCGAAACTTTTTATTCAATAGGAGGGGGCTTTGTAGTTAAAGAGGGAGAAACAGATTATGGTACTGCTAACGTACATCTTCCTTTTCCAATAAATACGGCTAACGAATTGCTACATTGGTGTATGAAAACTGGAATGAACATAAGTGATGTGGTTTTGGAAAATGAAACAGCTTGGCGTTTAGAAAAAGAAACAAAAGCAGGGGTACTGCAAATTTGGCGTGTAATGAAAGAATGTATTTACCGTGGTTGCCATGTGGAAGGCACTTTGCCAGGAGGTTTACAAGTAAAACGACGTAGTGCAGGGTTGAATAAAAAATTAATAAAAGAAAACCAGTATACAGATTATAATAGCTGGTTAGCCATTGTAAAAAAAGGGGGCAATAATTTTACCTATATATTGGATTGGGTAAGTTGCTTTGCGCTTGCAGTAAACGAAGAAAATGCAAGTTTTGGTAGGGTAGTAACCGCACCTACTAATGGTGCAGCAGGCGTAATACCTGCGGTATTACAGTATTATATTGCATTTTGTGACGGAGATACAGACGATAAAATCATACATTTTTTATTAACAGCATCAGAAATAGGAAGTATTTTTAAAAAAGGTGCAACTATTTCAGCAGCAATGGGTGGTTGTCAGGCTGAGATAGGCGTTAGCAGTGCCATGGCAGCGGCTGCACTTACCGAATGTATGGGTGGCACACAGAGACAGGTGTTAATGGCGGCAGAAATTGCAATGGAACATCACCTAGGGATGACCTGTGATCCTATAGGCGGACTAGTTCAAATACCTTGCATTGAAAGAAATACCATGGGTGCTATTAAAGCAATTACTGCCAGCCAACTTGCTTTACAAAGCTCTCCAGATTATGCTAAAGTTAGTTTAGACGAAGTAATAAAAACTATGTGGGAAACGGCATTAGATATGAATCTTAAGTACAAAGAAACAGCCGATGGAGGATTGGCAGTAAATGTGCCACTGAGCCTTAGCGAATGCTAATAGGTATTAAATATAATATCTGCCAGAATCTTAGATTAAATACCATATTTTCGTTTAATATCTCTATCTGTTTCGCGCTCCTTAATCGAATCTCTTTTATCGTAATTTTTTTTCCCCTTACCCAGTCCTATTTCCATTTTAAAATATCCCGATTCGGCTAAAAATAATCTTAGTGGAATAATAGAATATCCCTTCTCTTTTATTCTGCCTTCTAGCTTACGCAATTCTCGTTTGTTAAGTAATAATTTTCTTTCCTGCAGTGGCTCATGATTGCTGTAAGTGCCAAAAGTATATTCAGAAATGTGTAAACTTTTCACAAAAAGTTCACCATGATGAAACAAGCAGTAACTATCGTTAAAGCTTGCTTTACCTGCTCGTAATGATTTTATTTCTGTACCGCTGAGTACCATTCCGGCGATATAGGTTGATTCAAAAAAATATTCGTAATGAGCTTTTCGATTTGTAAGTTCCAAACTGTTTATTTGTTACAAAGATATTGTCTTTGATATATTTTATTCTGCAATACTTTTAAAGTATTAAATAATGGGTAAAACAAGTAATAGAAAAGTTGTTAACTTTTAAATAGCACTAACAAGTTGCCTAATTTTTCTTTTAAATCTTTACGATGAACAATAAAATCTAAAAACCCATGAGCTAAAAGAAATTCGCTACGTTGAAAACCTTCGGGAAGGTCTCTTTTAATGGTTTCTTTAATTACTCTAGGCCCTGCAAAACCGATCAAGGCATTAGGTTCGGCACATATAACGTCGCCAAGCATAGCAAAAGAGGCAGTAGTGCCGCCAAAAGTAGGATCTGTACACAAGGATATATAAGGTATTTTATTATCGCTTAACTGAGATAATTTACCTGATGTTTTTGCGAGTTGCATTAAAGAAAATGCACTTTCCATCATCCTAGCACCGCCACTTTTATTAATGATCATAAAAGGGATGGAATGAGCAATACAATAATCACAGGACCTGCTTATTTTTTCCCCCATCACACTGCCCAAACTGCCGCCAATAAATTCAAAATCCATACAAGCTATTAACAAGTCATTTTGGTTAATCTTTCCATGTGCCACTGTTATCGAATCATGAATGCCCGTTTTGGCATAAGTTTCTTCTAATCTTTTACCATATGGCTTTAAGTCTACAAAATGTAAATGATCCTTTGATCTTATGTTGGAAAAAAGTTCAGTAAATTGATTGTTGTCGAATAAAATTTCAAAATATTCCTGGCTGCCTATGCGATGATGGTATTCGCATTTAGGACATACATATTTATTTTCTGCTAATTCAGTAATAGGGCAAGTGTATTTACAGGAAGTACATTTGGACCATAATCCTTCTGGAGCATCCTTTTTATCTTTAGTAGATGTAAGAATACCTTTTTTCATACGTTTAAACCAGTTAGCCTTTAGTTGTTCTTCGGTATCTTCTTCTCCGGATAGGCTCGATTCAAAATCATCTTCTTTAATCATAAATAAAATACGCCAATTTATTTCTCAAATGAGAAAATTACTAGTGCGCTGTGTTTTAATATTTTAATTAAAATGATAAAAAATGTATTTAAGCATTTCTATTAATACAATTTAAATCTTCAAAAGCTATTTCCAATCTTTTTATAAAACTTTCTTCACCCTTACGTAACCAAACTCTAGGATCGTAATTCTTTTTATTTGGTTTATCAGCCCCATCTGGATTTCCTAATTGCCCTTGCAAATAAGCCTCATTTTTTTTGTAATTGTCTAAAATTCCTTCCCAAAAAGCCCATTGCAAATCTGTATCTAGATTCATTTTTATTGCGCCATAACTAATCGCTTCTCTAATTTGATCTTGAGGAGATCCGCTACCACCATGAAATACGAAGTAGACTGGCTTTTCGGCTGTGTGTAATTCTTTAACAATATAATCCTGACTATTTTTTAAAATTATAGGTGTTAGTTGTACGTTTCCTGATTTGTAAACACCATGTACATTTCCAAATGCAGCAGCTACGGTAAATAATTTACCCACCTTACTTAGCTCTGTATAAGCATAGGCAACATGTTGGGGTTGTGTATAAAGTTTTGCATTATCTATATCGCTATTATCTACGCCGTCTTCTTCTCCCCCTGTTACGCCTAACTCTATTTCTATACTCATTCCTAAAAGTGACATACGTTTGTAAAATTCTACCGAAGTACCAATGTTTTCTTCAATAGATTCCTCTGATAAATCAAGCATGTGAGAACTATATAATGGTTGACCTTTTTCTTTGTAAAATTGTTCGCCAGCATCTATTAATCCACTAACCCAGGGTAACCATTTTTTTGAAGCATGATCGGTATGCAAAACAACTGGTACGCCATAATATTTTGCTACATTATGTATGTGCAATGCACCCGAAACACCACCTGCAATATTAGCTTGTAAACTATCATTGCGCATGCCTTTGCCTGCAATAAATTGAGCCCCTCCGTTACTAAATTGAATAATTACAGGAGAGTTTACATTGGCAGCTGATTCCAAAGTTGCATTAATCGTATTAGTGCCAATTGTATTTACAGCAGGTAATGCAAATTGGTTTTCTTTTGCATCATTGTATAATGCTTCTAATTCGGAACCAAACAATATACCAGAACTGTATTTACTCATAGGTAGTTATTTTTACAAATGTAGGAAAGATGACTCATTAATAAAAGTACCTGGTTAATAGATGCTATAATACTCAGTAGTAGATTATAATATATTAATTTTTTTTTATTACTGTTATAGATTGTCAATGCCATATTTTTAAGGTATTGTAATTACTATTTGAACGTAATTACAACTAGTTTAAATATAAATTACACGTATTATAATTATTACAAAACTAGATTTCTAAAGGTAAATTATTGAAGTATTTCAAAGGATGCAGAATGCACTACTGTAATATATTATAAACGTATAAAATAACTTTATTGTGCTTATTTAGTAAGACTTTGAATAATATCATATTTAGTTACAATATGAAAAGTTCCGCTTTCATCTTTGCTTAACACGGCGCCATTTTCTTTAGTAATAAATGTACTTAAACGCTCTACAGGTGTTTCAAAAGACACTTCTGGATAAGGATTTTCCATGACCGATTTAATCGTTTGTGTTTTTATATCTGGATTACTTAAAATTTGATTGAATAATCCGTTTGCTGATATAGCACCAACATTAGTTTCATTATCCATCACCGGGATATTTTCAATATCGTATTTTTTCATTAATTCAATGGCTTCTGATACAGTATTATCTTTTTTTAAATGAATCAAACTTTGTTTGCCACGCCCCGAAACCAAATCTTTAAATGTTTTTACATCTAAAAAGCCACGCTCCAACATCCATTGATCGTTATATACTTTCCCTACATACCTACTGCCGTGGTCATGAAAAATTAAAACTACTACATCCTCTTTTTTAAGTAAATATTCGCCATTAGTTCCTTTTGCTAACTGCAGCATACCTTGCAAACAACTACCGGCACTATATCCACAAAACATACCTTCTTCTTTGGCAATGCGGCGGGCCATTACTGCACCATCTTTGTCGGTAACTTTTGTAAACGCATCAATAACCCGCATATCGTAGTTTTCTGGTACAAAATCTTCACCAAAACCTTCGCTTATATATGGGTAAACTTCTTTTTGATCAAGCTCGCCAGTTTCGAAATATTTTTTTAACAAAGATCCATAACTATCAATGGCCCAAACTTTTATGCTTGGATTTTTTTCTTTTAGATATTTACCAGTACCTACTATAGTTCCACCAGTGCCAGTAGCTACAACCAAGTGGGTTACCTTACCTTCTGTTTGTTCCCATATTTCTGGTCCCGTTTGTTCATAATGCGCATCTCTATTGGCTAAATTATCATATTGATTAACATACCAGCTATTAGGGACTTCAGTTGCTAATCGCTTTGATACCGAGTAATAACTGCGAGGATCTTCAGGCTCTACATTGGTAGGGCATACAATAACTTCGGCGCCAACGGCTTTTAAAATATCTGCTTTTTCTTTTGATTGTTTATCAGTTGTGGTAAATATACATTTGTACCCCTTAACACAAGCAGCTAAAGCGAGTCCCATACCGGTATTACCACTCGTGCCTTCTATGATGGTACCACCTGGCTTAATTTTTCCTTCCTTTTCGGCTACTTCTAACATTTTTAAAGCCATACGATCTTTAATAGAGTTACCAGGGTTAAAGTATTCCACTTTAGCTAATACGGTACAAGGCAAATTTTTTGTAATACGGTTTAATTTTATCAAGGGGGTATTGCCAATCGTGTCTAATATATTGTTTAACCACATATAATATATGTTTTTTTGTAAAGGTAAGAAAAGGATGCGTACACAACATTAAGCATCCATAGTGGATTTTTTATTTGTTTAATAATTCTAATGCTTTTTTAACGGCATTGTCCGAATTGTTAAGTACTTCAAAGAAACCTTCGTTACGCCATAATTGACGAGCTATGGAAGGTTTTATACGATTGGTTAAATCTGTTTTTTCTTTAGCAGAAATCAGCGTTATATTAATAGAATCTTTTGCTGCCAATTGTGTAAACTGATTCCAATTTCGCTCAGTAAAAGTATAGCCAAGTATAAAATCATGTGGAGTTTTAAAGCTTTGTAATTGAGCTTTATTTTGTAAATAAAAACGGTAGGCAAAATCGCTAATAATGTCTTTATTGTAAATTAGGGCTGTATTTTTTGTAAATCCACTAGTATCTATAGCAATAAAATAATCTGGCGATATACCCCCTTTGCTATGAACGATTTTACCTCCTTTGGTTTTATAAACTTTTTCAGCTTTATTATTTACGGAGTCTGTTATTTTAGTTTCTGTACTAAATGAGCGGTTGCTTATTTCGTCATAATACGCCTTTTCCCCTTGGGTATAAGGCCGTTGAATACTTCGTCCAATGGGTGTATAATATCTTGCAATGGTTAAACGCAAAGCACTTTTATCGCTCAGGTCAAATTGCTCTTGTACCAGTCCCTTTCCAAAAGTTCGCCTACCAATAATGGTGGCCCTATCCCAATCTTGCAAAGCGCCAATTAATATTTCGCTGGCACTAGCAGTGCCTTCATCAGCCAACACAATTAGTGTACCTTTTTCAAACTGACCATTACGACGACAGCGATATTCTTTTTTCTCAATATGTTTTCCTTCTGTATAAGTAATCAATTTATCGCCTTCTAAAAATTCATCAGCAATTTCAACAGCTTCATCTAGAATGCCGCCTCCATTCCCCCTTAAATCAAGTATCAATTTCTGTAACCCAGTTTTTTTTAACGCTTCAAGTGATTCCATGAACTCGCGATAAGTAATCGCTGAAAATTTATTTAAACGGATATAACCAATCTCTTTGGTCATCATATAACTTGCATCAATACTGCTTAGTGGAATGGCATCACGAGTAATGGTAATTTGTTTTTTAGTAAGATTACGTAAATAAGTTATAGTAACTTTTGTGCCCCTCTCGCCGCGTAATAATTTTCTAAAAACATCTGCATTGGTTTTATTGCCTGCTACTAAACTGTAATCTACTTTTAAAAATTGATCTCCAGTTAATAACCCAGCTTTAAATCCAGGCCCATCTTTTAACACGTTAATTACATGCAGGGTGTCATCAAAAATATTAAATTCAATGCCTATGCCAAAAAACTTCCCTACTAAATCTTCATTTACCTGTTGTAACTCTTGGGCAGGAATAAAAACAGAGTGGGGGTCTAATTTACTAAGCATCGCTTCAATTGCAGTATCTGCTAAGGTATTCATTTGCACTTCATCAACATACCGATTCATAATAAGGTCCATTATTTCCTGAACGGGTCTCCTCTTTTCTGTGAAAAAGAAACTTTTGCCGGGCATATTATCCCTCATTTTATAGCCTAAATACATACCAATAATCAGGGTTAAACTGAATATTAAGGGTAGCCAAATCTGTATTTTTTTCTTATTCATGGTGCAAAGTTAATTTTTTGAAACGAGCCATCCATAATTATTAAAAAAATTCGTGTTAATGATTTATCTTACAATCTGTAATTTTAAATTAAAGATGGGTATTAAATTAATAGCAGACAGCGGCTCAACAAAAACGGAATGGTGTTTATTAAATGGTAAATCTAAAAAAACCTTTTATACACAAGGGCTTAGTCCTTATTTTCTTTCTGAAGAACAAATTGAATATATCATTAACGAAGAACTTAAATTTAAGTTTAAGAAAACGGAGCCAGACGAAATTTTCTTTTATGGCACGGGTTGTAGTAATGCAGAAAATGTAAAGTTGGTTAAAAAAGCTATTCAAAAAGTGTTTAAAAATGCAAAAATTAATGTTGATCACGATTTGATGGGAGCAGCTAAGGCGCTTTGCGGACAAGAGAAAGGCATAGCTTGTATTTTAGGTACTGGGTCAAACTCCTGTTATTATAATGGAAAAAAAATAGTTAATAATAGTCCGGGGCTAGGTTATGTTTTAGGTGATGAAGGTAGCGGCGCTTATTTAGGCCGTAAAGTAATTCAGTATTTTTTATATAAAACCTTTGACGAAGATTTAATGGATCACTTTAATGCAAAATATAAGACCAGTAGTGATGAAATACTGGCATCCGTGTATAAAAAACCATTGCCAAACCGTTACTTAGCTGCGTTTACCGGTTTTTTGGTAGAAAATAGAGGGCATTACATGATTGAGAATATAATAGAGGATAGTTTAAATGATTTCTTTTTTAATCATATTTTTAAATATAGAGAAAGCTGGAAAATGCCTATTAATTTTACAGGTAGTGTAGCTTATGGTTTTAAAGATGTGTTAAAAGAAATGTGTACTGGTTATGAGCTTCAATTGGGCAAAGTAATAAAAAAACCTATGGATGGATTGGTAAAATTTCATCAATAAAATATGTCATTTAATAATATAACAGAATCTGAATCAAAATATCGCCATTTAGAGAAGATGACGGTACTCGAAATTTTATCCCATATCAACAATGAGGATAAGACGGTGCCCGAATCGATTGAAAAAATAATTCCTCAAATTGATAAATTGGTACAGGTTATTGTAGATAAAATGTTGCTCGGAGGTCGCTTGTTTTATATTGGTGCCGGTACTAGTGGGCGTTTGGGTATTATTGACGCTAGCGAATGTCCTCCTACATTTGGTGTTCCTTATGATTTAGTTATAGGCATTATTGCTGGTGGGGTAAAAGCAATTAGCGAAGCAGTTGAATTTGCCGAAGACAATTTAAACCAAGGATGGATTGATTTGCAGGCATACTCAATAAACGAAAAAGATGTGGTAATTGGTATTGCAGCAAGCGGCACAACCCCTTATGTAATTGCTGCACTACAAAAATGTAAATCACATCAAATTATTACTGGCAGTATTTCTTGTAATCCAGGCCCCCCAATCAGTAAAGTATCAGATTATCCTATTGAAGTTATTGTAGGAGCCGAATTTATAACAGGAAGTACCCGAATGAAAAGCGGT
>CAMBEI010000047.1 GCA_945865645.1 Chitinophaga pinensis
ATAGTTGCAGATGAAAATAAAGGAGTACCAATAATATAGTCTATGGTACCGGGTGTTACAGGATAAAAACCCAAAGCACTTAGTACATACCAAGCACTCATTTGCCCACAGTCTTCATTCCCTTCTAATCCATCCGGTGTATCGTGATACATGCTATGCATAATTCGATTAACCATAGCCTGGGTTTTATAAGCGGCGCCTGTAAAATTATACAAGTAAGCAATATGGTGGCTAGGCTCATTACCGTGTGCATATTGGCCAATCAATCCTGTAATATCACTTTGGTCGCGGCCAGTCATTTGCGAATTTTCAGAAAAAAGTTTATCTAATTTTTTTTCCATTTTTTTTCTTCCCCCACTTATTTCTAAATACCCATTAATATCTTGTGGAGTGTAAAATGAATATTGCCAACTATTAGCTTCTGTAAAATTATTATTTACTTCTTGGGGGTCAAATGGGGCAAGCCAATTACCATTTTTTCGGGGCCGCATAAACCCTGTTTGTACATCTAATAAATTTTTATACGACTGCGCTCTTTTGATATATATATTATAATCATCATCATTACCCAGTGCTTTTGCAAACTGTGCAATACACCAATCGTCATAAGCGTATTCCAAATTTTTACTTACACTCTCATGCTCATCATCCATCTCTAAAAGTCCATGATCCATTAAAGCAGGTATTCCTAGGTGATTCCATGTAGCACTTTTTTTCATAGCTTCAAGTGCAAGCTTTGTATCAAAATTACTAATCCCTTTTACGTAAGCATCTACAATAACTGACACACTATGATAGCCAATCATGCAATCTGTTTCGCACCCACTCAACTCCCATACAGGTAAACGACCGCCTTGTTGATATTGTGTCAAAAAAGATTTTATATAATCTAGTGTGCGATTTTGATCTATAATAGTGTATAAAGGATGCGCGCCTCGATAGGTATCCCAGAGTGAAAAAACAGTATAGTTGGTAAAGTCTGTAGCCGTATGAATTTTATTGTCTCTGCCCCTATATTGTCCATCTACATCTTGGTTTACATTAGGAACAATTGCGGTGTGATATAATGCTGTATAAAAATTACGCATTTTTTTTATGTCGTTACTATTAACTTCAATCTTACTCAATTCTTGATTCCAAATTTTTTCTGCATTAAATTTAGTTTTTTCAAAATCCCACCCAGGTAATTCACTAGCAAGATTTTTTTGCGCACCTTCTATACTTACGGCAGATATAGCCACTTTGGCCATTATCATCTCGTCATCAAACTCAAAAAAAGCTTTAATATTTTTTGAATTTTTTAGCTCAATTGTATTTTGTGATAATAAAATATCATTATTCCAAAATCCTGATTTGGTGAATGGTTTAGAGAATTCAATTACAAAATAAACATACTGATTATTAGCCCAGGCCTTACTTCTACGTAATCCAACCATCGTTTGTGAATTTATAATTTGCAAGGAGGATTCAACCACTTCATCTCGATGTTTTAAATCAATAATTACATTATTATTTTTTGTGTCAGAAAATTTATACCGATGAAATCCTACTCTGGTTGTTGCAGTTAATTCAGCTAAAATACCATCATCTTTTAATTTTACTGAATAAAAACCTGCTGATGCTTTTTCATTAACATGCGAAATTGTAGATCCATATACTTTATTATCTGGTGATGGAGCACCATGCATGGGCATTAATAAAATATCGCCATAATCGCTAACACCTGTACCACTTAAATGGGTATGTGTAAATCCATAAATAAAACTATCGGCATAATGATATCCGCCGCAACCATCCCAGCCATCCATACGGGTATCCGGACTTAACTGTACCATGCCGTGTGGAAGCACAGCACCAGGGTAGGTATGGCCATGACCCCCAGTACCAATAAATGGATCAACGTATTGGGAAAAGTTTTTTTGCGAAAAGAGAGAAAAAGTAGAAAAGAAAAATAATAAAGCGAGGATACTTTTTTTAACATTCATACAAATAGTTTTGTACAAGATAAAACTTTACGCAAAATATAAACCCATAAAAAAAATTATGATAGGCCCCTGTTTGCAAACTCTCCCAAAATAGTAAATGTTATTAATTGAGTTTCTTTGTAAACTTTGGCTATTGTACTCTTTGTGGTAAAAAACAATGCTGTTGTGTACTTTTTGTTTTTGTGGCACACAAAAACATTGTTTTGTAGAAAAACCCTGTGCTAAAATGGTAAATCATCAACCGGGCCAGTGGAAGTAGGCGTAAAAGCAGCCGGAGTATTCTCCTCCTCTGTTTTTACAACAGGTGCAGCGCCCATTCCCGTGTTAGTAACATTACCAACATTTGATCCCTGATTATCCTTATTACTGCCCAATAATTGAATGTTTTGAACCCGCATGCGTAAAGTTGCAACTGACTGCCCTTCTTTGTTGGTATAAGGATCAGCTTCTGGAGAGCCCTCTGCATAAACAGAAGTTCCTTTTAACAAATAAGGAGCAATTGCTGTTTTGTCTGTCCAATAAGCACATTCTACCCAAGTCGTTTTTTCTTTCTGGGTTCCTTGTGCATCTTTAAAACGTTCTGTGTGTGCCACGCTAAAGTTAATTACATGTTTGCCATTCAATTCTTTTACAATGCAATCTTTACCAAGGTTTCCAATGATCTGAAGTTTAATCATAACTGTTTTTTTTAATTATTAATCGATGTATCTGGTTGTGCGCTAATGTTATGTTTTTATAATTTATAAAGATAAAAATTAATCTCAATTAAAAGTCCTAGGTGCTTTTAATGTGTGTAAATAATCAAGTAACTGCCCAGTATGTACGCCCTCTTGGTAAACAATCCTCAATAAATAATCGCCTAGTTTACAATACTGCTTTTTATCCCTTCTAAAAATATCTACTTCTTCTAACTCTTTACTAGAAAATGAATGCACCATTTTTAAAAATTTCTCGCGGTAAGGTTGTGCATTTTTTAGCTCATCCTCTATGCTGGTGTATGGGTTTCCGGTTAAAATACTTTCATAATTACCAATTGTTCCCCGGTGTGAAATAATTTGGTGGCAAATATTTTCCAACTCTAGTACATGGCGTATCATTTCAATAGAACACATTGTCCCTGAGTTTGGTTTCCAAAATAAATTCTCTTCTGAAATATTTTTCCACACGTCAATGCTTCTACGACGCACTTCCTCAAAATTTAATATCAATAACTCTTTCGCGTTCATTTCTTGTTTTTTTAGTCAAGGAGTCTAACCAGTAAAAAAATAATCACGGATGCATAAAATCAATAGATTAAACAAGGACTTAACGAATTAGATGTATTCGTCACGAAAAATAGAAGATCATCAGTAACAATCAGTATAATCGGTGAAAGATCGCTTAATTCATTTTTTTCTTTAAAGTGCTTACCTGGCTTTGTAAATTATTTACCATGCTAGCAAGTGAGTTTACATCCCAACGTTGTTGTGTACTCACCTTACTAATTACCATTTGCGCCTGCCACAATTCCATAACATCTTCGGCATTTACTTGATATGGCTGGTATTGCGGATTATCACTAACCAAGGTTAACTTATTTTTTGCACGCCCATTTTTTTCAATTCGTTTGTATACTATGCCTTCGTTACGGCTTACAACTATATACGCTTGATTGCTTTTTATATCCATTGTATTCTCAATCTTTTCGCCAACAATGATACTACCACTAGGAGTTGGTAACATACTATCTCCAATAATTTCAAACGCACGATAATTACCGCCAGCCAACATAGGTAATGTAAATGTATTCAACTCATCAATAAACTCGGTATCGGCATAACTAGCTAAGTAACCCGCCGCAGCTTTAACAGGAACAAAATGAATCACATTTCTATCAGATGTCATCATTTTTTGCTGCCGGCGTTTGGCAAGATAATTATCTGCTGTATTACTTAAATCCTTTAACAAAAGTTCGTCTAATGAAAGTTTAAATATATCGGCCAAAACTTCCAATACCTCCAAACGAGGATCAGCGCGTTCTTCTTCATAAGCCCCTATTAAAGATCGTTTGATGCCGAGCTTGATGGCAAATTCATCCTGGGTCCAACCACGAAGTTTGCGTAAATATTTAAGGTTTTGACCTGCGATTGACATGATGTAACTAATTTGATTAGCACAAATATACTAATTATTTTAGTTTATCCAAATTTATTTTTATGTTTTAAACTAATAACTAAAAAAATAGCCAAATAACACAAAATTTTATATATGAACCAAGGCAGCTTTGCATTAACAAACATCAGTTCCCCTATTTTTGCATCAAATATTTATTTATGAACTACACACTTCTATTACATAACATTTTACGTTGGGCAGTTTTACTGCTTGGCATTTGGGTAGTTATATCAGCCGCATCAGCCATTTTATCTAAAAATGAATACAAAAAAAGTGATAATAAAATAAGCTTATTTTTTATGATTAGCTGCGATATTCAGTTGTCACTAGGTCTTATCTTGTATTTTACTGGCATGTGGTTTGAAAAAGTAAAAATCGGTATGGGAGAAGTTATGAAAGACCCTACAGAACGCTACTTTGCAGTTGAACATGCCTTAATGATGATTATCGCATGGTTATTGGTGCATATTGGCCGCAGCATGGTTAAACGTGCCAATAACGATGCACTAAAATACAAACGTACGTTAATCTATTTTGGAACAGCTTTATTAATTATTCTGTTAATGATTCCGTGGCCATTTCGCCCAGAAGGTATTGCACGACAATTATTTCCTCAGTTTTAAATTTTAGAATTTACATGGCAAAAAAGAAAGAGCAACCCATTATACTTATTACCAATGATGACGGTATAACTGCACCCGGAATAAAAAACTTAATTGAAGCAGCAAAAACATTAGGAAAAGTAGTAGTAGTGGCACCTGATAAGGCACAAAGTGGTATGGGACATGCCATTACCATCGACTCGCCTTTACGTTTTGATAAAATAGATCTATTTGAAAATATTGAAGCCTGGCAAACTTCAGGCACACCGGTTGATTGCGTTAAATTGGCCGTTGATAAAATTTTTCATCGCAAGCCAGATATATGCATCAGCGGTATTAATCATGGCGCCAATCATTCTATCAATGTAATTTATAGCGGCACCATGAGTGCTGCTATGGAAGCGTCTATTGAAAGTATCCCAAGCATTGGCTTTTCATTATTAGACTATCGCTTAGAGGCCGATTTTACTGCAGCAAAACACTACGCTCATCAAATTATTAAAACTGTATTGGCTAATAAATTAGATAAACATCTTTTACTCAATGTAAATATCCCCGCAGTTTCTATAGAAAAAATAAAAGGCACAATGATCTGTAAACAGGCCTATGCAAAATATAAAGAAGAATTTGAAGAAAGGAAAGACCCCCATGGTAAAAAATACTATTGGCTAACTGGCAAGTTCGTTAATTTTGATAAAGCAAAAGACACTGATGCATGGGCACTAAAAAATAATTATGTTAGTATAGTGCCTATTCAATTTGACTTGACCAACTACCCCTTAAAAAAAATATTAGAAAAAAAGAAATTATTCAAATGATTTTTAAAAAAGACAATTTTATTTTTGGATTCATCATGGGTTTGATTGCTCCCTTTGCAGGTTTTGCTGTTTTTAAGTACAGTAAACTTGGTCCGCTAAATTATTTTGAAGCACTGCAATATATTTTAGAAGAACCTGGCCATAAATTACTTACAGTTGCTATAAGTCTTTCATTAATGGCTAATGCTATTTTATTTACCATTTATATAAATTCAGGAATAGACAAAACTGCCAAAGGTATTTTTGTAGCTACATTAATATATGCAATAACAGCTTTAAGTATCAAAACATTTGGGTAATTAGCACTTACTTTAACATATGAAATATTATATCCTTGCCGGAGAAGCAAGTGGCGATTTGCACGGCAGTAATCTTATCAAGGAGTTAAAAAATAAAGATCCCCTAGCTAATATCCGTTGTTGGGGCGGCGATAAAATGGAAGCCACAGGAGCTACTCTGGTTAAGCATTACAAGGAACTTGCCTTTATGGGATTTTTAGAAGTACTGCAAAATATTCAAACTATTTTAAAAAATATAAAAAAATGTAAAACAGATATTTTACAATACCACCCTGATGCGCTAATCCTAATTGATTACCCTGGATTTAATTTACGAATTGCTAAATGGGCAAAGAAAAAAAATATAAAAGTGATCTATTATATTTCTCCACAAGTTTGGGCATGGAAAGAAAATAGAGTTAAGTTGATTAAAAAATGTGTAGATAAAATGCTCGTCATCTTGCCTTTTGAAAAAGAATTTTATACTAAATGGAACTATGAAGTTGAATATGTTGGTCACCCTTTAGTTGAAGTAGTTGATGATTTTCTAAGCGAAAATTTTAGCAGTCAAATTTCAAGTAATATCATTGCTCTTTTACCTGGAAGCAGACAACAAGAAATTTTAAAAAAACTGCCTATTATGCTGCAAGTGGTCAATCATTTTCCCCAGTACCAATTTATTGTTGCTAAAGCACCCGGACTTGATGAAGAATTTTACACTCAATTGTTGGCTCCTTATAAAAATGTATCCTCGGTTATTAATAAAACTTATCTATTATTATTAAAATCAAAAGCCGCATTGGTAACTAGCGGCACCGCTACTTTAGAAACTGCCTTATTTGCTGTACCACAAATAATCTGCTACAAAGGGAGTGCTTTCTCTTATCAAATAGCCAAGCGACTTATCAAAATAAAATTTATTGGGCTTGTTAATCTTATTATGAATAAAGAAGTGGTGAAAGAATTAATACAAGATGAATTAACTGTTGAACATTTAAAAACAGAATTAAATTTATTGCTGAGTAATGAAATAAAACAAGGTCAAATAAAAGAAGATTATAACGCATTAAAAAGCTTGTTAAGCAAGGGTGGAAAAGCTTCCGCTAATGCTGCAGAAAGTATTTATGCCTATCTAAATAAATTAAAATAGTGATTTTATAGCCAATATAATCATGGCTAACAGAAACAATAAAATGGATAATCTATTTATGCCGTGCATATATTTCAGCCATGGGGAACGGGGCATATTAGGATCTCTTTTCTTTAAATATAAATATTCGGCTATTTGATTGAGTATACGCATCATTTAATTTATTATACAAAATTAATGCATATAATATTATTATTGTTCTATAAAAATAAAGAAAAGTAATAATCAGAAACACACCCTCCCTAAATTGATAAGTTATTATACCTTAGTAAAAGTTATCACAACAAAAAGCTATACCTAAAAATTATGAATTATATGTAGTCGCCATTTCTCTAAGTTTCAAAATATTATCCACACCAAGCTTTTCAAACAAACCGGCTTTATGGATACCAACTGTAGAGGTTTGTATATTTAAGGTATGAGAAATATCAGTTCCCGTTTTGTCTTCATGTAATAAAGAAAAAATTTCAAAGATTTTGTCCAATTCACGAGATAAGGAAGTTTTGGTAGCTGTAAATCGTCAGCAGAAAGTAGACTAATAAAGGTATAAATTAGTTGTTTACCTGTTTAAAAATATAATAGAATTAAGTAAAATATTGGATGAAACTAGAGAAAATTATCTTTTTGATAGGAATTTTATAATTTTATTTATTCAACTAATTTACTTTACTTCAATAAAGCAAATTAAATTATATACCCCCTTTATATATCTTAAAATGAATAAACATTTATTTCAACTCGTTATCATCTTGCTGATAGCTGCAGGTTCTTTTGCCCAACTTTTGCCACTCAAAACCAAAGGAACTTCCGCAGAAATGGGCAATTATTTTTCGTCTTATTACGACAGAAATATTTTAAAAGCAACGCTCGGAAACAGTGATTTGTTTCAAGATGATGATGGAGTGATTTATGTTGCAAATAATGGGGATGGTATTTTGCAATTTGATGGCCAACGGGTAACGCGTGCTATTGATGAAAAAGGTAATAAGTTAAATTTAAGAAACTCGTTAATGTTACAGGACAGTAAAAAACTAATGTATGTCAGTGCACAATTTAGTTTTGGGTATGCAGAAAAAAATAAATTTGGAGACCTTGTATACACATCTTTATCAATAGGACTCAGTAAAAAAAAACAACTAAACTCAAATGTACGCTCTGCCGTTTTACATAATGATACAGCCTTCTTTAGTTCATTCCATTCTGTTTATTTATACAAAAATAAACAGTTATTAAAAGTAGTCACATTTAAAAATCAAGTTGGCAGATTGAGAGAAAATGCAGATGGGGTTTACTTAGAAGTAGAAAATGAAGGCCTATTTAAATTTCAAGACAGTGCATTTAAACTGATTGTAGGGTCAGAAAAAATATTTGCTGATGATTTCCAGCTAGATGCCATGTATCAATTAGATAATGGAGATCATTTGTTATTAGGCGATAAGGTTGGAGCATATTTATATCATACCAATGGAAAATTCGAAAAAGTAAACAATCCTAGTCTTGATGCTATTTTAAAAAAAGGTGGAATTGGCAAAAGTAAATATCTCTTAAAAAATGGGTTAATCCCTTTGCTAACTAAAAGTGGGGTTTTGTTTCTAGACCAGAACTTACACATTATAAATAAATTCGACTCTAGCGCTGGCAATAAAAGTAGTTTCTCAAGTGCTTATTTACAAGACAGGGCTGGCGATATTTGGACTAGTAGTGAGGGAATATCTCGACTTAGTTTTGATTCAACCATAACCTATTATTCTAAAAGCAATGGATTATCTGGATGGGTAAATGACATTCGCCGTATCGGCAAAAAATTATATGTAAGAACTGGTAGAATTTTATATGAATTACTACCTAAAAAATCAAGTGCAAGTTCTGTTAGTTTTAAAGCATTTGATATTGGAACCTGGGGCAGTAATATTGGTTTATTTAACGATCAAATCATTTTAACAGGGAATAGCTCTACGCAATCATTTAAAAATGGAATTCTTAGTCCTATTGGTAAAAGAGGTAACACTCCTTTGCAATCTAAACTGAATAAATCATTTCTATTTACGACTGGATCGTATGGACTAACTTTAAATCAATATACAAATAGCGGTTGGAAAGAAATTGAAATAAAAAACAAACCTGAATTTGTTGCAAATAGAATAAAAGAAAGAATTCCTGGGGAATTACTTATTTCTACTGCCCATGGCATACTTGTATTTGACTATCTTTTAAATGGCCAAGGAAATTTTAGAATGTTAAAACCAGATACTATTTTTAGTATCAGAGATTATTTTGGCTTAGTTTCTTTAAACGATACACTGCTAGTTGCCATTGATTCATCAAATCATTTATACACTATTGATCCCAAAAAAAATCAGTTAAAATATTCCGGTTTTAATTTAGATTCTATGATTGGTGAAACCAATATTTTTAATTTTCACTACAATCCCGAATCAAAAAATCTATGGTTTATTTGTCAGTTAGGTTTATTTAAAACAACCTTTAATTTTAAAACTGGGTTTTCATTTAAAAAATATCCACTTGATAAATTAAATATTGCTGAACTTTCTTTCTCTATTTTCTCCGAAGGCGCGGGTAAAAATGAAGTAGTTTGGATCGGAGACCAAGACAGTAAATTGTACCGCTATCTTCCTGAACTAGACATTAAAGATTCCACAACTCAATATGCTGCTTTAATTCGATCTATTTCTTCGAACGGAGAGCGACTGCCACTTGATCCTATTAAAATTCCGTATAGTCAAAACAGTTTACTGTTTGAGGTAGCGTATCCATTTTTTGGCAATGAACAAAACACAACTTTTAGTTATTGGCTAGAAGGCCAAGAGAAAAAAGCGTCTGAATTTATTTCGGATATGAAAAAAGAATACAATAATTTATACGAAGGAGAATACACACTACACGTTATTGCAAAAAGCTCCAATGGCCAATTGAGTAAAGAAGCCAGTGTGAAGTTTAGAATTTCACCGCCTTGGTTTCGATCTATTTTAGCCTACTTGGTATATTTGATTTTATTAGTAATTGGCTTTGTGTTATTTGGCAGATATCAAGCCAAAAAATCTTTATTAAAAGCGGAGCAAGAAAGAAAATCGGCAGAAATAGATGCAGCAAAAGATTTACAAAATAGAATGTTACCAAAAGAGCTACCGAATTTACCTCAGTATGAATTTGCATCTCACTTACAAACTTCTTCTGAAGTGGGTGGCGATTATTATGACTTCTTTGTTCAACCAGATAAAAATATTTATGTAGTATGTGGCGATGCAACCGGCCATGGAACACCAGCGGGTATGTTGGTTTCTATAATAAAAGCCGGGTTAATTGGCATCCCAATAATGGATCCTAATTTGATTTTAAAAGAGTTAAATCAAATTGTAAAAAAAGTAGACCTAGGTCTATTAAGGATGAGTTTAAATATTGCCTATATAGATGATAAAATAATTCGCTTTAGCTCTGCTGCCATGCCGCCTTGTTATTTGTATAAAGCCGCCACTAAAAAAATAGAAGAAATTCAATTATCTGGATTGCCACTAGGGGGCTTATACGGCGCTACTTTTGATCAAGTAGAAAGAAGGTTTGAAGTAGGCGATGTTTTTATTTTGGTATCTGATGGTTTGCCAGAAGCACCTAATCTACAAGGAGAGCAAATAGGATATCAAGCAGTAGAGGATTGTATTTTAGCCAACCAATATTTAAGTGCCGATGGAATTAAAAATGCATTGATTGAACTAGGCCAAAACTGGTTAGCAGGCAAGCAAACGCCAGATGATATTACTTTTGTAATAGTGAAAAAAGTAAAATAATTTTTGTAGGGAAACGCCAGCTGGTAAAAGCGATTTAGCGTAATGGCGGGTTCATGGGTAAATTGAACAGTAGTAATTCTAATAAACATTTTTGCCGGATTGACAGTAAAGTACATCTAAATCCGCCTCTACGCCAAGCAGCAAACCGTTATGGGCAAGGCTATCAAACCGCAACAACATAGACAATGACAGACAATTTTACCATAGACCAAATCAGAGATGAAATAATAAAATTCAAAAACGACCCTGACTTTCAAAAGTTAGAGAATTTTTATTATTCAAAATCATTTTCGGAAATTTTAGGTGTAAGCAGACGAGAGATAAGTCATAGCGATTTCCTTGCTTGGTTACTCGGAAACTTGGATGAATAAAATTGAACAAATATTGAAGCCTAAATTATTCATCAGAGAATCTTCACAAAAAATAATATCTATAACAAGCGGTAAAAAATAAACAATGTTGTTAAGAACCTTATTCCTTAATTGCTCGATATTAATGAGTTTAATTTCTTTTGCAGAAACAATTGTGGTAAAAAACCAGAAAGAACTTGCAAATGCAAATAGCACAGTAAAGCCTGGTGATATTGTTATACTCCAAAATGGTGAATGGAATAATGTATTGCTGTCTTTAACCTGTAGTGGCACAAAAGAATTACCTATTACTTTTAAAGCCCAGACGGCTGGTAAAGTTTTAATTACCGGAAATTCAAAACTTAAAATTGGAGGAAGCTATATTGTAGTTGATGGGCTTTACTTTTTAAATGGTTATTCTGGTGCAGAAGCAGTAATAACATTCAGAAACAATAGTGATGAAATAGCCAACAACTGCAGGGTAACAAATACGGTCATCAACGATTTTAATAACCCAAAAAGATTAAATGAAAATTATTGGATTGCCTTTTATGGAAAGAATAACCGATTAGATCATTCCAGTTTTCTGAACAAAAAAAATTTAGGGGTATTGCTAGCAGTTATACTAGATGATGAAAGAAGCAGGGAAAATTTTCACTCAATTGATCATAACTATTTTGGACTAAGATTGCCACTTGCATCAAATGGAGGAGAAATTATCAGAGTAGGTGTATCACAACATTGTGAATTCAACTCTAACACTCAAATAACTGATAACTTTTTTGAACATTGCGATGGAGAAGGTGAAATCATTTCTATAAAATCTGGAGAAAATATTATTCGAAATAACCTTTTTAAAGAATGCCAGGGTGCTATTGTTTTCAGGCATGGAAATAATAATACGGTCGAAAACAATATTTTCTTAGGCAATAATAAAGAAGGTACAGGCGGCGTTCGTATAATTAATAAAGGTCAATGGGTAGTAAATAATTTATTTTATAAATGCCGTGGCGAAGGTTTCCGTTCACCTTTATCCATTATGAATGGTGTGCCAAATTCACCGGCAAATCGTTATGTAGCAGTTTCAGATGCTGTTATTGCCAATAATAGTTTTGTGGAATGTACATCTATTAGTTTTTGCGAAGGAAGTGATACAGAAAGAACAGTACAACCCTACAATTTGAAGTTTTTAAATAACCTTTTTTACAATTCAAAGGACAATCAACTGTACAATGTTTATGACGACATAAGCAGGATAAGTTTCAGAGGAAATTTAGTGAGTAAAACAATGCAGCAAAAACTTAGAGATGGATTTATTAAAACTTCACTTACAACTCAACAGGTAAGTAAATTAATGTTGCCAGATGCAGGTGCCAATTCAATAAATCCAATACCCGATTCACTACATTCAGCAGGCAGCGGCAGACTTGTTATGGCCCTTTCTGAAAAACAAGGTTTATCTGATTTTAAACAGTTACAAAATATTATCACAAACGCATCATCAGCTTGCGGTGCAAGATGGTTTAGTCAAAAATTTCAAATTAAAAAAACGGTAACGGTAAATTGCAAAACTGCTGCTGAAGTAATTCAACAGCTTGCATCAAACATCAATAATACATTAATCATAAATCTTACAGAAAGTGAGTATGTTTTCCAATCACCTTTAAGTGTAAATAATGATGTATCTATAACAACTGCCCAAAAGCAATTCATTAAATTTTCTTTAAATGCCTCTAGTGCAGATTATTTCATTCAGCTAAAAGTAGGACATACTTTGGCGCTTAATAACCTTCGGCTTAACTTGGCTTCAGTTACAAGCAAAACTTTTATTACAACTGATACTTCAGGCAGTAGTAATCATTGCAATTTTTCAATGAGTAATTGTAGTATAACGAATAGCAATGGCACCTTTTTTAATGCCTCAAAGTCAAGTGTATCTGACAGTATTCTTATAAAAAATTGCAGCTTTACTAATAACGTTGGCGATGTGTTTAAATTTATAGAAGAAACAGATAATAAGGGATATTATGGCGTGGAAAAATTAAAAATAACAAACTGCACATTCACCGGTAATAAAGGGCAAATTTTAGGAATGTTACGTAGCGGCAGGGATGAAAGTACCATGGGGCCGTTGCTTATTTTTTCAAACAATAATTTAAATAATTGTACAACAGAAAATAACAGAGGACTAATAAATCTCTAT
>CAMBEI010000048.1 GCA_945865645.1 Chitinophaga pinensis
CTGCCTTGGCTAGTGCTTTTACAGGGCGTAAAATAAAGCCTTATTTAGCTATGACGGGGGAAATTACCCTACGCGGCCAAGTATTACCAGTAGGCGGTATTAAAGAAAAAGTTTTAGCTGCTCGCAGAGCAGGGCTTAAGGAAATTATCATGTGCTGGCAAAATGAAAAAGATGTAATGGAAATAAACAACCAGTACATAAAAGGTATTAAATTTCACTACGTAAAAACAATGCAGCAGGTTTTAGACCTTGCACTAACATAAAATTATATAGCCGCGCAATTAAAAAACAACTTAAATAATGTAGTGGTTATCTAAAGCGTTAACAAAAATCCCCCTGATAGTTCAGGGGGATTTTTAATTTTAATACCAACGGCTGAAATCATTTGCCCCTTTCCATCCAATCTAGTTCCTTATTGGTAGTTAATGCCTGAATAATAGCAATGATAAAAAGTATGCCTACATTCCCTGCTAAATAAGCAAGACTGTAGCATAAGTAACCCGAAATATCAGTATTAAATTTGGTAAAAAATGCACCCATATCTAGCACTAGAACAACAGCACTAATTGCCATACCTATAACAAAAATTGTTTTTGAAATTAATCGCACAAAAGCTACTGGATGATTGCTAGTTCTTTTTAAAAAAATAACATATGCCATCGAAAATAAAGCTGGGGCTAGTGTTACCACACCTAGTCCGAAACTAATATCAATAATACTTGAAGAGACTAATTTAGAAAGACCATAAAAGGCAGCAATAATTATAGCAATCATTATTGGTACCGAAAGAAGCAATAAAAAAATGAGTGCGTACAGTTTAGAATACTTAATAAATCGATCTTCCATAATGATTTTAATTATACTTTAATAACAGCCTATATTTTTGCTATTTAAAAATAACTAAGGTTAGTTTTTGGTGTTAAAGTTAATAAGGTTTCGTACATCAGTTTGATGGTATTTTCTATATCAGATTTATGAAGCATCTCTACTGTAGTGTGCATGTACCGTAAGGGTATTGAAATTAAAACTGAAGGGCAACCATCATTAGAATAGGCAAATGCATCGGTGTCGGTACCGGTACTTCTACTAACAGTATGATATTGTACTGGTATCTTATTTTTAACAGCTACGGTCTGAACTACATCTAATAATTTGTTATGAACAGCTGGCCCAAAAGTAAGTGAAGGACCTTTACCGCAACTACAATCCCCTTCAATCATTTTATTAATCATTGGTGTTGTAGTATCATGCGTTACATCAGTTATAATAGCAATATCTGGCTTTATTCTGCGTGCTATCATTTCTGCTCCACGTAAACCAATTTCTTCTTGTACAGCATTTACAATATATAAACCGTAGGGTAATTTTTTCTTATTCGCTTTCAGTAAACGAGCCACTTCTGCAATAATGAAACCTCCAATACGATTATCAAATGCACGCCCAATTAAATAACCATACGCTAATTCTTCATATCCTTCTTCGTAGGTTGCAACAGCTCCAATATGAATACCTAGGGCCTCTACTTCTTTTTTATTTCGGGCACCACAATCTAAAAATAGATTATCCACTTTAGGTTGTGTCTCCTTACTATCTGTATTGCCCATACGTGTATGAATAGCAGGCCAACCAAATACTGCTTTTACCCCTCCTTTTTTGCCGTGTACAATAACCCGCATGGATGGCGCTATCTGATGATCAACACCTCCATTACGTTTTAGGTAAATTAATCCTTCAGCAGAAATGTAATTCACAAACCAACTTATTTCATCGGCGTGGGCCTCTATTACCACTTTAAAAGCCGCATCCGGATTAATAACCCCCACTGCTGTTCCATAAGGATCGGTAAAATGAATATCTACCCAAGGTTTTACATAATCAATCCATAATTTTTGCCCTTTACTTTCAAAGCCTGTTGGAGAAGGATTATTGATATAATTTTTTAAAAACTGATAAGACTCCTTACTTAAAATAGACTTTGTTTTTTTTACTTTAGTCATAACATTATTTTAATTAATGCAAAACTACTTAAATACCTGCTATATAAGTGGCTAATGCCGAAAATAACATTAATCCGTCTACAATAAAATAATAAAAAAAATATCCCTGCTTTTTGGTGGCATAAAAATAAACAACCGATAAAGCCAATGTAGAAATCTGCAGAGCTACCAATTGATGCCATGCCATGTAATAATCATTATAAAAAAAGGGGGATATAAAAAGAATTCCGAAAATAATATATACCAATATTTTAAGCTGCTCTGGCTTTACATCTGTAGCCAAACTACGCAATCCCCTTATTTTATCAATTGCTTTATCTCTATTATCAAATATAATACAGAGCATTAACATAAAAAGAAAACGGTAACTAATGATAAATAAATCTGCCACATTTAACAGCATATATGTTTTTTTAATAGGCATAAAAGCCGTAACATAGGCCCAAGTAAATGAAAGTAAAATAGTTTTTAAACACCCAGCCTTGCGGGTAATTTGTAAAATTTTTATGGGCAAGATCGGAAGAGAATAAATTACTATTAATAAAACACTGGTTATAATAAATGACCCAGATAAACCCGAGGTACAAAAAAAATACACTCCCCCCGTGGCAGATAGTATTAAAATAAAAAAAACTGATGTTTCTTTTTTTAACAGCCCGGCTACTGAATCTTTTTTTGTAAAAGAAATTTTACTTAAAATCCAGTAAGAATTATAGCTACCTAAAGTTGCAAAAAAAATAAACCCATACACAAATAGGTTATCATGCAACAACAATAATTGAGTGGTTTGATAAGCCATTGCTACCGCACAAATGGAAACAAAAATAGAATGCGACAAGATGAATTGAAGCCACTTCATTAAAAACAGGTGAAGTACACAGCATTAGGTGTTGTAAATACATTGCTCTTGTTTTTAGCAAAGTCTTTAACATAAAATTCAAAATACAAGGTATCTGTATGTAAAATATTACCAGGTCGAGGTTTACATTTAAGTACTTTTGTAATAGTAACATCGATATTGGCCTTAAAATTATTTTTTCCGGCCATTTGTAAATCTGGAAAAGGAAGCGAATCAAAAGTACTAGTAAGCAAATTTTTCATATAAATAAATGAAGTGTCTTTTGTAGTTATACCTAAATCGCCCTCTGCATCTGTAATACTTAAGGTTATAATCGGTGTGGCGCTATTTATCGCTAAACTTACCGCATTGTGCGATAAGTTTTCAAATTTTATTTGTGGGGCAGTTGTAAATTTATCTTTTGTACATGCCGTAAAAAATAAAATTGCTATGGAAAATAGTAATGAGTATTGCATCTTTGTGTTTTGTTTATCAAATTTAATGATTGCTGGTGAAAAATTACGTTAAAAATACGGAGCTAGGAAAAAAGATATTTGCTGTATCGCCAGAAAACTTTGATGCTTTAGCTATTGACTTGTTTAAATTTCAATACCAAAACAATCCGGTGTACCGTAAATATTGCGAAGCAATACACATAAATATTAACCAAGTGCTTACAATTGAAAAAATCCCTTTTCTGCCCATCTCTTTTTTTAAAACGCATGCTGTAAAGACAACTCCATTTAAATCGGACATCATTTTTGAAAGCAGTGGTACTACACAAACAGTATTACAAAGTAAACATTTTGTAAAAGACTTAAATATTTACCGCAGCAGTTTTACTAACTGCTTTGAAAAATTTTATGGATTGCCAAAAAAAAATTGCGTGCTTGGTTTACTACCCTCCTATTTAGAAAGAAAAAAATCTTCACTAATTCTTATGGTAAAAGAATTAATGAAAGCAAGTAGCAACGATCTTAGCAACTTTTATTTATACGATTACAATAAACTGCATCGTACTTTAATGCATAATGAATTATTAAAAATACCCACCCTACTTTTTGGTGTTACTTATGCTCTGCTAGACTTTGCTAAACAGTACCCCATACAATTGAAGCATACCATCGTTATGGAAACAGGAGGTATGAAAGGCAGAAAGGAAGAAATAACTAGGCAACAGGTACATATTTTTTTGCAAAATCAATTAGGTGTTGGCAAAGTGCATTCGGAGTATGGCATGACGGAATTATTATCACAAGCCTATTCAAAAGCTGATGGAATTTTTAACTGCCCAAATTGGATGAAGATATTAATTAGGGAGCAAGATGATCCTTTTAATGTAATTACAGCCAACCATTGTGTTGATAAATCAATTACTGGAGTTATTAACATCATTGATCTAGCTAATATATACAGTTGTTCTTTTATTGCTACCGACGATATGGGACGCTTAAGCTATGATGAAAGTTTTGAAGTATTGGGCAGAATTGACCATAGCGATTTACGTGGCTGTAGTTTATTGGCAATTTAATTATGTGTAGATTAAACCGTTTTTGGTGATATTATTTGCAATAAATAAAATTTAAACATTGTGGTTTTAAAATGGATCCTCGGGAAAAAATCTATGGGGGATTCACAAGATGTAATAAAAAAGCAGTTCTAAAAAGAACTGCTTTTTTATTACATCTTGTGAACTGGCTGGGACTCGAACCCAGGGCCCATACATTAAAAGTGTATTGCTCTACCAACTGAGCTACCAATTCATCCTTCCCATTTTTTTAACGGGAGTGCAAAAATAAGGTAAAAATATATTTAATCAATTTTTTTTAAAAAAGTTTTTACCATTTAAATTTTATTTTCAACATTTAGTTTGCTTACAGCCATTTAACTCACTTATTTTTGCCTATAATTAAATATATGACCACATCATTTTTTAAAAACAAAGTAGTTGCCATAACCGGCGGTAGCGATGGCATTGGAAAGGCATTAGTAGATATACTAATCTCAATGGGCGCAAACGTATCTACCTGTGGGCGTAACCAGGATAAATTATACGATCTACAATTAATTCATTCTGGTAAACCTTTACATACCTTAGTAGCAGATATTAGCCGGTATAATGATTGTAAAAATTTTATTGATACCACAATGCAGTTTTTTGGTGGTATTGATATACTTATTAATAATGCTGGTATATCTATGCGTGCCTTATTGAAAGACACTGACGTGGACGTTATTGAGAAAGTAATGGGTGTTAATTTTAACGGCACTTTATATTGCACCAAGTTGGCATTAGGTACTATAATGGAACGTAAGGGAATCATTGTGGGTGTATCATCCATTGCAGGTTACCGTGGACTGCCTGGACGCAGTGGATATTCTGCCAGTAAATATGCAGTAAATGGATTTTTAGAAGCATTACGAACAGAGATGATAGACAGTGGCGTACATGTTATGTGGGTTTGTCCTGGATTTACAGCATCTAATATTAGAAATGTGGCACTAAATAATGAAGGCCAGTCGCATGGCGAAAGCATCATGGATGAAGAAAAAATGATGAGCTCGCATAAATGTGCTGAATATATTTTACATGCGATTATAAAAAGAAAAAGAAACCTTATACTTACTTTTAAAGGAAAAGAAACTATTTTTTTAAATAAATTTTTTCCTACTCTAGCAGATAAATTGGTAAAAAAATTCTTTTTAAAAAATGGAAAACTTGTACGATAATTTTTTTTAATATTATTAAATAAAGTAAATTAAACAATAGATTAATAAAAACTAAATGCCTTTAATCACTTTTACATCCGACATTGGCCAAAAAGACTTTCTTATTGGGGCAGTAAAAGGACAAATATTACAGAGCAGTGCACAATTTAACATAGTAGACATTACCCATAACCTGTCTCCTTTTAATTACCCACAGGCGGCTTATGTTTGTCGCAATGCAATAAAAAATTTTCCGGCAGGCACTTTTCACCTCATTTTAGTTAATTTATTTGACGAGAAACCAGAACATATGTTACTGGCCGAGCACAATGGCCAATATATAGGATGTGGCGATAATGGATTATTAACTATGATCCTGGAAGAAGTTCCACAAAAGGTAGTAGCACTTGCCCTTGATAAAATACAACAAAAAAACACCATCTATTGTGCATCTATCTTTGCAAACGCTTTTAATGAAATAACTAATGGAAAAAAAATGGAGGAAATAGGTGATGCCAATATATCCATTCATGTTAAAGACCCTTTTGGACCAAAAATAGGTGTCGATTTTATTGATGGGCAAATTATTTTTATTGACAATTTTGAAAACGTAATTGTAAATATTAATAAAGAAGAGTTTGAAGAACAACGTAAAGGTAGAGGGTTTAAAATTATTTTTAAAAGAGATGAGATTATTGATAAAATAAGTGACTCGTATGCTGATGTAAGTGAGGGTGAAAAACTGGCACTTTTTAACTCGGCCGGATATCTTGAAATTGCAATTAATAAAGGGAATGCCGCTGGCCTATTGGGCTTACAGGGATTTTCCGAAAAGCAATTAGAGCAAAGTCAATTTACGAGCAGCCGCCTTTTTTACCAAACGGTAAAAGTACATTTTGAATAAATACAAACTATTTAGTACATGACTACTTTTTAAAGAGATGTATTTACTAATAATAATTATGGGCTTTAAAAATAAATATACTAATAATACAGGAGATGGTATTGTAAATAAAGATGCCGGCGCTAAAATAATTTCATTATATAAGTCAAAAAATGCCGTGTGGGTATTACTTTTTACCCTACTCATTTTAGTAGCTACCCTTACCTCAATTTTTATACTGAAGGATAATAACCATAAAGAAAAAAAATACATAATAATTAAACAGCCCCTTGATACAGCTATAAACAAGATTAACCAAACAGCAAATATAGTATCCGCATCAGCCACAATTTCGCTTAATACCTCTGCTATTTTCATAAAAAAAGACACCTCATCAGTATATAAAATAATAGAAAAAAAAATATCTTTTAATAAAAAAAAGGCTCCTAATTATTTCTTTAACACACAGGTTGTTAATGCCGATAACTTGCCGCTCCCTTTTGCCAATATCGCAATTAGAAAAGAAAACTTTGGCACCTACTCCGATGTAAATGGCATGATAAGATTGACATCTAAAGATAGTATTTTAAATATTGAAGTAAAATCGATTGGATACCAATCTATAACAAGTGTACTAGTTTACAATAAAGCCCAATCAAAAATAGAATTACACTATTATGAAGAAGTAAAGAATTTAGAATCGCCTCGTGTAACCATAATAACCGATATAAATTCATGTGCAGAGCCTATTGATGGATGGAAAAATTATAATACCTATGTAGCTAATAATTTAGATTTGCCTAAATCGAATATAAATAAAAGGCTTGAGGGCATAGTTGAATTTTCTTTTAATGTAAGGTTAGATGGAACTATTTATAATATACAATTTTATAAATCAATGGGTGCATTGTATGACGAGGCCACCAAACGAATGTTTATGGAAGGTCCCAAATGGAAGATTAAAAATATAAATACCCAAACTGTTCGGGTGCAAGTACATTTTTAATAAATTTATTACGCTAAAAACATCTATCCCAAGTTTAAAATAGGTAACTTTATGCCTTAAAAATAATTAATATGAAAAAAATAATAGTATTTGTAATAGCAATGGGCTGCTTTGCATTGATAAGTACAGCACAAGTTAAAATGCCGGTTCTATCCCCTACACAAACCATTAAGCAGGATTTTGGCATTGGTACTATTGAATTAAATTATTCGAGGCCAGCAGCAAGAGGCCGTAAAATTTTTGGCAATCTGGTGCCTTACAATAATTTATGGCGCACTGGTGCCAATGCAGCTACAAAAATTATTTTTAGCGACCCAGTACTAATTGATGGCAAAAAAATAGATAGTGGCACTTATGTAATGTACACTATACCGGGAATTGATAACTGGGAAATAATTTTAAATAAAGGATTAAAAAATTGGGGTACAGATGGATACAAAGAAACAGAAGATGTAATTCGATTTAAATTAGAACCTAATAAAATTAAAAATAAACTAGAGTCTTTTACTATGGATTTTTCAGATGTAAAACCTGAAAATTGTTTTTTAAATATTAAGTGGGACAATACTTCTGTATCCATACCCATTGTTGCAAATTTTAAAGATAAAGTAAAAGGACAAATTGAGACAGCTTTGAATACAGAAAAAAAACCTTACTGGCAGGCAGCACAATTTTACAATGAGTATGACAAAAATTTACCTGTTGCTTTAGAGTATGTTACCAAAGCAATTGAAACTAATAAAGAAGCTTATTGGATTTGGATTTACAAAGCAAAAATTCAAAAACAAATGGGTAATATGGCTGGTGCTATGGAGAGTTCAAAAAAATCAATGGCCTTTGCCGAGGCAGCAAAAAATATTGACTATATAAAAATGAATAAAGACCTGCAAAAGACTTTAAAATAAATGTATTTATTTTAATTAATCAAGGTCTCTTATTTACTAATAGATTGAGATGTGGCTGCAATTAAATTTGCAAATAACCTATAAGCACCTGTTACCCCTGCAGGCATTTCCCTAAAGAAAACGAGACCCGTGTAAACAAATTTTCCTTTCCCATAATTAGTAACAATAAGGCTACCATCATGTACTTGTTCGCCAGGATCGTTCATACTCAAAATATGTGCATAGGCACTATCTGTTTTATCGGCATGATAAATACTTCGTTCTTGTATCCATCCATCAAAATCTTTTGAGGTAATTTTATTAGGAAAGTTTAATACCGGATGGTTGGGAAGTAAGAAAATAACTTTAGCACCCTCATCAGTAATGCGATTGCGACTAATATTAAAAGGATATGGTGCAATTTTAGCTTTAATTGGACCAATTTGATTGCTGGTATTGTATTGCACTAGCAAGACACCTCCCTCTTTTACATACTTCATCAACTCATCATATACGTTATTCATCCAGGCATTCGTATTGTATGCCCTTACACCAGTAATAATGGCATCAAACTGATTTAAATTATTGGTTTTAATATCTGCTTCTTTTAGCATCACCACTTGGTATCCCATTAGTTGCAAAGCTTCTGGAATTTTATCCCCTGCTCCAGAAATATAACCAACAATATGTCCAGCAATTTTTAAATCAATTTTAGACAACTTAGCAGTAGCATCATGAAAATAAACGATAGAGGGAATATGATCGTAATCAATATTTTTTTTATACTGATTAAAAATACGATCCCCATCACTCACTTGCAATTTTAATTCTTCCACCTCGTCTCCTTGTGTGCCTGTAAATGCGTAATCTGATGATTCATTATAGAAGATGCTATCTGGGCTGCTTTTAAAAAAATAGGGATTATTAGAGTTTTTAATTTTTTGAGTTGCGATTTTATTTACTGTATAAACTGATATTGCTGGTAGATTTGATTTTATTTCTGTGTTTATTTGAACCGATTTATTATTAATAGCAAGAAAAAAATTGCCTTTATAATTCAACTCTACTTTCGGTAAAATAGTTATGGGTTGATACATCTCTCCTTTAACTGGATCAGTATATTTGTATCTTACTGGCTTAGTAAATTTAAACTCCTTACCCTCAACCAACATACTAAAAACAACAGAAAATGGGTCGCTTTCGCTCTTCCCAATCTTTTGTTGATCGGTAACATTAAAACTACCTTTATCCATTGTATTTTGGAGCCAGTAAGGTTGTGTAATTTCTGTGTTTGGTCTTATCAACATGGTATAAACCTTTGTAGCATTGACATTTTTTTTGAGTTGGTCAAAAATTACATAGTCATCATTAAAATGAGCATCGGCGCTTAAAATAGAAGCACCCGAACGATTATTTATAACAAGATTTATTTTTAAACTATCACCCTGAACAGCGTATTGAGTATTAGTTGTAGCTTCAATAAATAAACCACTGCAGTTTTGTATCAGTTCTTTAATAGCTTCTAATTTTTGATTTTTCCAATACCTATCTTTTAAATTTTCTATTTGTGCATATAACCTTACCAATGCGGGGACTGATTTTTCAGGTTGAGATAAATCATATTTTTTGATAATTTCATTTACTATATTTTCAATATTGGCATCGGGTGTTTTTTGCCAGCCAATTTCCACGTTATCCAATAAAGTATTAACTGGAGTTTCGCCTTTTATAATTTTAAAATATTCGACTACGCTACCTCGCTGGGCAGGCACGCCAAAGCCTTGACTTTTGTGTTGACTTCTACTAGCAGCAGCAATTTCACCATAACTTTTACCTAACAGAGGATTGTAATCCCCGCACTCTAATTTAAACTGATCCTCTTTTATGGTATTAGTATTTCCAAAATTAAATGTGTTCCATAAAATTCTTTTAGCCTGCCATGTTGTTACACTTGGTAAATCATCTGCCCCAGCGTATCCCAACTGTTCGGGAAATTTTGTTGGGTCAGCAGCCGCATCAAAAGCTTCTACAGCAAGCATAGCAGAAGCTGTATGATGGCCATGCCCCCCTTCGCCTGTTGTAGGAAAGCGTGTAATAATTACATCTGGCCTAAATTTTCTGATTATCCACACCACATCACTTAGTATTTTTTCGTGCCCCCAAAAGCGCATTGTTTCTTCTGGACTTTTGCTGTATCCAAAATCAAATGCTCGGCTAAAAAACTGCTCAGCACCATCTATTCTTCTTGCAGAAAGTAATTCTTGTGTTCTTATAAGCCCTAAATCAACGCCTTGCTCATCGCCTATTAAATTTTGTCCACCATCGCCTCGGGTTAAACTTAAATAGCCAGTGCGGTATAATTTTTCATTAGCTAAGTAGGTCAATAACCTAGTATTTTCATCATCAGGATGAGCCGCAATATATAAAACCGACCCTAATACATTAAGTTTTTTTAACTGCAATAAAATTTCTGAAGAAGTGTATGATTTAGGAGTTTGAGATTCTGCTTGACAAAAGAATAATACAAAAAAAAGAAATAAAATTTGTTTATATAAATACCTATTTCTAATAAGGCGTAAAAATAATAAAATGAATGGACTGATAAATTTTCTTTCTTTGATTTTATCTATTATTGATTTCATAATTTAAAAATTGGATAACTCTTTAAGGATTAAGTGATATTTTGGATAACAATAAAATGAGGACACTTTTATTTAAAAGTATAAATTATATGTAAAGAGTTTAGTTATGTAAAGTTATAAGCAATTGTGCGCAAAATTAGCATATAAAAATAAACTAAATCTTTAATTGCAAATATTTGTTTGTAATAAAGTAATTTTGGTAAAAATAATAGTATGTATATACAAAAGCTCTTTTTTACAACAGCTATTTTTATGTTTGTTTGCATTTATGCGTTTTGCCAAAAACAAACGGGTAACAATAGTAATTATGTTCCTCAAAAAAAAATTATCTGCAACAACGGAGCAGTAGTTTCGGCACATTGGCTAGCCAGCAAGGCTGGTGTTGCTATTTTAAAAAAAGGCGGTAATGCTATAGATGCAGCTATTGCCACGCAGTTAGTCTTAGCAGTTGTTTATCCAGCAGCTGGTAATATTGGTGGTGGTGGGTTTATGGTAGCCCATTTTACAAACGGAAAAAATATCAGTTTAGATTTTCGGGAAAAAGCACCTGAAAAAGCTAGCAGAAATATGTACTTAGATAGTGCAGGCAACGCTCAAATTAATGCATCGCAGGATGGTCATTTAGCTGCCGGTGTTCCTGGCACTATTGCCGGATTATTTGCTAGTATGAAATATGCGAAGCTTCCATTTGCAGTATTAATTGAGTCTGCCATTAACCTTGCCGAAAATGGATTTGCTATTTCTGCCTCACAAGCCAGATCATTTAACCGAACTAAAAAAGAATTTATAGAACTAAATTTTTCAACCATTGCGTTTGTAAAAGAAAATGAGTGGAAAGCAGGCGATGTTTTAATTCAAAAGGATTTAGCTAATACATTAAAACGCATTAGAGATAATGGACAAAAAGGATTTTATGAGGGTGAAACTGCCAAGTTAATTGTAGCCGAAATGCAAAAAGGAAAGGGAATAATTTCGCTGGAAGATTTAAAAAAATATGAAGCCAAGGAAAGGTCTGTGGTTGATTTTACATATAAAGGTTATCAAATAATTACTATGCCATTACCCAGTAGTGGCGGTGTTATTTTGCAGCAAATGATGAAGATGATTGAGGATAAAAATATAGCACTGATGCAATTTCAATCAGCTGCATCAGTGCAGTTAATGGTTGAACTAGAGCGAAGGGCATATGCCGACCGGGCTGAATTTTTAGGCGACCCTGATTTTGTAAACGTGCCCATTAATACTTTAGTTAGTACTAATTATTTAAATGCCCGTATGAAAGATTATGTACCTGGCAAAGCAGGCAGCAGTAAAAATACCATGGCAGGAATAATAAAAGAGAGTGAGGAAACTACGCATTTAAGCGTAACAGATATGGATGGCAATGCAGTATCAGTAACCACTACCTTAAATGGCGGTTATGGTAGTAGAACCGTTGTTGGTGGAGCAGGATTTTTATTAAATAATGAAATGGATGATTTTAGCATTAAACAGGGTGTACCAAATATGTATGGGGCTTTAGGGAACGAAAAAAATGCCATCGCACCAGGTAAACGTATGCTAAGCAGTATGACGCCCACCTTAGTTTTAAAAAATGGTTTCCCTTATCTTGTATTAGGCACGCCTGGTGGTACTACCATTCCTACTAGTATATTTCAAACATTGGTAAATATTTTAGAATTTAATATGTCAGCCGAGGAAGCAGTAAACAAACCAAAATTTCATCACCAGTGGCTCCCTGATATAGTTTCTGTTGAAAAAGATTTTGCAAAAAAGATAGTAAAACAGCTGGAAAACATGGGATATAAAATTGTAATTAGAGATGCTTGGAGCAAAACAGATCTTATACAAATACAAAACCATGCCAAAGGAAGCAAAACAATAATAGCGGTGGGTGATAAAAGAGGAGATGATGATGCACAGGGGTATTAATGACATAACT
>CAMBEI010000049.1 GCA_945865645.1 Chitinophaga pinensis
CGCACCCGGCCATAGAGTGATTCCCCCCCCATTGGTGCCCCATTTCATGGGCCACAGAATCAATATCAAATCCATCTCCAACTGGGTTCGGACTTCCGGTTACACCTCTTGCCTTTAAGCCGGCATTGCAGGGACTGTTAAGGTTTGCAACCCCCCCCCCCGGTGCTGAAAACATGCCCGATATCATAATTAGAGCTTCCTATTACCGCATCAACATTGGCCTGGTTTTCACCAAGCATTGCACTCCCATTGTTATTGGTATAAGGGTCGGTGGCACCGTTCAGGTAAATGAGCAAATCGTTATTACCGATCAAGACCATGCGTAGCGATACCTCTATTTCATAAACACCGCTTACCCGGTTTACTGATGTAAGCATGGCTGCTGCAACAGCTGGAACAGTAGGTGTTGAACCTGCAACGGCAACCGAATATTCGCCGGTACAGGCAAGCGCAAGACGATAGGTTCTGAGGTTAGTACCCAGGCAAACAGCTGCTGTGAGCCCTGCTGTTTGTCCTTTGGAAGCAAGATTATTATCAACCACTTCGCATATGAATTTTACATCTCTTGTATAATCTTTGTTATTGTAACTTATATAATGGTTCAGGTCTCCTTTTGCATATGGGTCTATATATATACGGCCTGTTTGGCTCGATAAGATCTGGGCATGAAATCCTGTGTATGGATTATAGTCGAAACGGATCGTTGCAAAGGGGTCATCTATCCCCTGCCCTAGGAACTGCCGCATTTCTGGAAACTTTGCAGCCAGTCCAGGCTCCATTATATTACTTTCCCAAACATGGAATTTTGCCATGGAGCCATCAGGCATCGGTATTCCCATTACGGGGGCGGCATTTCTGTTGGTAACATTTTTCTCCGAAGGAAGAGACCATAAGAACGATCTTAATTGTGTAATATCAGTCCTTAAGGTTTGATATTTAGCTGGAATGATCTCTCTTTTGTTATTACCCAAAAAAATTGAACTTTCACTCATTGGCGTAAAAAATGAATTTTGAGCAACTAATGAGGAAGAGATGAATATTAAAAATAAAATTTTTAATGAGATGCGGTAGATTTTATTCATATAACTTATTACTTTAAGGTTAAATTAAAGGTAAATTAACAAAAATAACTAATACACCAAAAGAATTTGGAAACCTATTTAATAATAAGATTAAATGATCCGATTTTGTTTATTTATTTAATGTTGAATTAAGCTACCAGGTTTAACTGACAACTAGCAGGAATGTGTTAGCCTAAATTATGGGTAGGCTCTCATTAAAATTTAGGACAAGGGATACCTTGATAGTCTGGTGGTCGTTTTATAAATATTATAGAAAATTCAGATCCGCCACGTGAAGCGGTAGCCGCTTTTAAAGTAGATATATTAAAATCATAACTCACACCAATACGCATACCCCCAAATTCTAAACCTACATAGGGAACAGCAGCGTCATTTAAGCGTATCCAGCTGCCTAAGTAGATGGCGCTTGGTTTTTCCGCGTCCTGCCCTAAATTAACTGCAATAGCAGCGCCTAGTGTAGTTTCACTCGCTTTATTTTGTATTTGGTGGATGATAGATGTATGCACTGTAACTAAATCAGACAGCGGAAAAGAGCCCCCTGCATGTATAGAAATGCGGCCTGCTAAATACCAGTTTTTATCTTGAAAACCCACTTTGGGTCGATTAATATGATACATGGATGTACCTAAATAAAAATTATTTTGTCCGTTGGTAGAACCTGAATATAATACACCTGCATTAACATCAAAATAACTTTGATTATTACCGTTTTGTATCACTTCGGAAGTTGTTCCTGTAAATCCATTTTGGGTAAGCATATCTTGGAATGTCAATTTACTTACATCTAAACTAAGACTAGAGTATGTTGCCTGAAAACCAGCTCCGATAGTACTATATCCATTTTCATCTAAGGACTTATGGTAAGACATAGATAGGGAACCGTAATTTAATTTAAGCATATTGTTTGCACTGGCGTCTGATAAGCCCGAAATTCCTACACCAAAAACATCTTTATCGGGTATTCTGGTTTTCAATATTGGAAAATCAAGAGAAGCGCTTGTAGTTACATAAGCTTTTGGGATGGATGGCCATTGATCGCGGTGATTGGCTGCCAAGCGCCAAGTACCGCTAAACTTTCCGGTAAAAGCCGGGTTAAGTGTTAAAGGCGATGCAAAAAATTGTGAAAAATGCGGATCCTGTGCTTTTACCAACTGGCTGAATAACAGGGTGCAAATACAAATTAATAGCTTTCTCATTTTTATAAACTGTTCAAGACCTTAAAGATAAGGATTTACCATAAAATACTGCAGGTAAATATTTAGGGTTTCATTTTATTTGCCATAAACTTTTAAAAAGAAGGGCAAAAACAGTAAATTAATATCTATTTTGTTAATACTAATCCCTAAACTACTAAAATCTAACAATGGTTATTAATTCTGCACTTTATCTCCAAAAGCTAAATCGCCTGCATCTCCTAGTCCGGGTAAAATATAACCTTTGGCTGTAATTTCATCATCTATATCGCCACACCAAATAGTTGCTTTAGGATAGGCACTTAAAACATGTTCGATACCCAGAGTACAGGCGATGGCACAAACAATATGCAATTCTTTAAAAGCACCTTCTTCTTTTAAAAATTCAATTGATTTTACTAAAGAGGAACCCGTTGCAATCATTGGGTCGCTGATGATGAGGATACGGTTTTCAATTTCGGGACAGCTCATATATTGCATATGTATATTGAAACTACCATCAGGATTGTGTTTGCGATATGCACTAATAAAAGCGTTATCGCCTTTATCAAAATAATTAAGTAAACCTGTGTGCATGCCTAATCCTGCGCGTAATATGGTAGCTAAAACAGGTTGTTCTGATAAAATTTTACTAGTTTTAATACCCAGTGGCGTAGTAATTTCTTTTTCTTCCCAGGGCATTTTTTTACTAATTTCATAGCCAATTACTTCTGCAATACGCTCTAAATTATTTCGAAAGCGCATCCGGTCTTGTTGTACATCAATATCTCTTAATTGACTTACCCAGTTACTTACTAAAGAATGTTTTTCGCTAAGATTAATTACCATAATATTTTTGTGTTTGTTCTTATCTTTTAAGTGTTATAATTATATAAACTTTATTGGTTATTTAAGACAGGTCTTTTTTTTAAGGGCACTTTTATTTTCATTTTCGGTAAGCATACATATTAATCTGTTAATATTGTGAACAAAATTAAAATAAAAATCATCATCATTCTATTTTATTTTAACATTTTGTTTAACAAAAATGTATTTTTATTGTGTCTAAATTAAATGCACATGAAAAAGGTATTATCGTTTTTAATATTTACAAGTTTTGTTTTTTGCGCCTGTAGTAACCGAGATAAAACAGCAGGAGAAAAAACTAAAGATAAATATGAGCAAACTAAAGAAACCTTGGAGCAAACTGAGAAAAAAAACCCTATACGATTTTTGAGTGTTGAGGGCAGCAATAAAAAAAATTTGATTGGCCAAACTGTAATTAAAGGAACTATTACAAACAAAGCGACAGTAGCCAGATATAAAGATATAGATGTGGAACTTTCTTTCTTTAGCAAAACTGGAGCTTTGTTGCAAAAAGACCATGAAGTTATTTATGAAACTATTGCACCAGGTAACAGTACTAGTTTTAAAACTAAAACACGTGCCCCAATAGGAACAGACAGTGTTACGCTAAAAGTTTATGAGGCCAAGGTGGATTAATCTTCTTTAGTTAAACAAACTTAAACTCTTTTCCATCAAATAAACCCAAATCACTTAGTTTTAAATTTGGTATTACCAAAAGCGCCATAAAAGACAAGGTCATAAATGGAGCTGTTAACTTAGAGCCCATTTCTGTTTTAACCATATGGTCGATGGCAGTATAAGCTGCTGCAACTTTATAGCCATCTTCATTGCTCATTAACCCGGCAACAGGCAATGCTAGTATCATTTCTTTTTTACTGCTTACCGCACTTACTCCACCTCTTTCTTTAATAACTAGGTTAATCGCTTGCATTAAACTTGAGTCATCAACGCCAATCGCCACAATATTATGACTATCGTGAGCTACGGAAGAGGCAATTGCGCCCTGAGTAATACCAAAATTTTTGATAAAAGCTTTTGCAATAGGCGCTTTTTTATAACGATTAACAACTACAATTTTTAAAATATCATTTGCAATATCGCTTTCATAAGAATCCTCTTTAATAATGGGTCTGCAAATTATTTTATTAGTTATTAGCTGTCCATCTAATACTTCAATGGCATAAATAGGTTCTCTAAAATCTGACATTAAAAATCTAATATCTGAAATATTTTTTTCATTACAATCGAAATTATTTATTGTTTCCGACTCCTGACTAGTTACTTTAGACTCTCCTTTTTCGGCAACCAATTCACCATCAATGTAGGTTTGTAATACATTAAATTTTTTCAAATCTTCTACCACAATAAAATCAGCGGGGTCTCCTTCTTGTAATGTGCCAATATTCATTTTATAATGCTTTACTGGGTTTATGCAGGCCGCTGTTAGCACTTTAAATACATCTACACCTTTAGCAACAGCCCTAGCACATAGTTGATTAATATGTCCTTGGGTTAAACTATCTGGATGTTTATCATCACTACAAAACATCATCATTTCAAAATTTTCATGCATCAGATTAATTAGCGCATCAAAATTTTTAGCAGCACTGCCTTCGCGTATCAAAATTTTCATGCCATATTTTAATTTGTCCAATGCTTCGTCGGCTGTGTAACATTCGTGATCGGTCGAAATGCCAACTTCAATATATTTTTTTGCATCATTGCCCTTTAATCCTGGTGCATGTCCATCAATCGGTTTGCCATATTTTTTTGCCGATGCTATTTTTTTGTACACTTCTTCATCTCCAAATAATACGCCAGGAAAATTCATCATTTCACTTAAATAATAGATTTCATTTTTTTGGAGTAAAGCATCCACATCTTCGGCATTTAAAGCAGCACCGGCAGTTTCAAAAACTGTGGCAGGTACACAGCTTGGGGCGCCAAAATGAAATTTAAAAGGAACCGTTTTTCCATTGGCGATCATAAATTCAACTCCTTCTATTCCACAAACATTAGCAATTTCATGCGGATCACTAATGGTTCCTACTGTGCCATGTACTACAGCAAGTTTTGCAAATTCTGATGGCACCAACATAGAGCTTTCAATATGTACATGACTGTCAATAAACCCAGGTAAAATTAGGCTATAATTAGCACTCGTTGTGGGTAGAGGAGTTAACGTAGTTATTGATTTTATTTTTCCATTTTCCACCCTCAGCTCTCCAAAAAAAATATTTCTAGCTATAATGTCTACTATATTACCTTGTAAGCTAAAACTGTTCATTTGTATGTATTTAATTACTATAAAATAAATGCTTAATGCTTTAAGGTACAAAATAAAAAGTAAATTAAATAAATAATCACATCCAAATTTTGATTTATATTTGTTGTCTAAAAAAATAAAAATGAAAAATTTAATCGTCTTTGAAATATTTATTATGACACTAGTTTTTGCTCAGTTTGCACAAGGGCAAACAGTTGATGAGGTAGTAAATAAATATGTGAGTGCTCTTGGGGGAAAAGAAATGATTAGCGCTCTTAGCACTTTAAAAATAGAAGGCAGCATGAGCATTATGGGTAATGACGTGGATATCGTTATTACAAAAAAACATTTAGTGGGAATGAGGTTTGATATATCTATTATGGGTACCGAAAATTACCAAATTATTACACCAACAAAAGGGCTAGTTTTTATGCCAGTTCAGGGAATGACGGAGCCAGTAGAAATGCCTGAAGAGCAACTAATGCCTGCATTAGCTCAGTTAGATTTACAAGGCGCCTTGGTTAATTATAAAGAAAAAGGGACTATTGTAGAATTAGTGGGCAAAGAAAAAGTGGAAGGGGAAGATTGTTATAATTTAAAACTTACGTTTCAAACAGGTGTTGTATCCAACTATTTTATAAGCGAAGCCACTTCATTTATTGTAAAAACATCTGGAAAAACTGCTGTTAATGGTGAAGATGTTGAAGTTAGTAGTTCCTTCAGTAACTATAAAAAAAATGCAGCGGGATATTTATTTGCCTACAGTTTAACAACTATGCAAGGCCAAATGAATTTTTCTAAAATTGATACTAACATCAGTATTGATGAAAAAGTGTTTAAAGGGAATTAAAAATAAAATAGCGGTTTAAAATTAAGAAAGACTCTTTAAGGGGTTCTGTTTTAAGGCTTTATGGTTAAAGACTCTTCTTTATAATCATTCTGCGAGTATCTCGCACCTTCTTACTCTTTATCTTTGTGTATGAGTTTAAAAGCTTTTTCTTCTTCTTTCATTACCAAGTTTATTTTTTTAAAGCGTGTATTTGGTGATACTCCTTTTCATTTATTGGATATTGGTGCCGGTAATCATTCTGCTACAAAAGCAAAATCTGTTTTTCCCAATTGTACATATCACGGGGTGGATATGGAGAGAGATTATAATAATACAGAAGCAGATTTTAAGCTAATGGCTGCTTTTTATGAAATGAATTTAACTCATCTTAATTTTTCTGCTATTCCTAACAATTATTTTGATGCCATACAAATAGCGCATGTAATTGAGCATTTGTATAATGGGGATGAAGTAGTAAAAGGATTATTGCCCAAGCTTAAAAGTGGCGGGTATATTTATCTTGAGTATCCCGGGAAAAAAAGCACAAGCTTACCAAGTATGTTCGGGTCTTTAAATTTTAACGACGATCCAACACATGTAAGGGTTTATTCTATTAAAGAGTTGTCTACTTTGCTTGAAGCAAACGGATGCAAGGTTTTAAAAGGAGGCCTGCGCAGAAATATTTGGTTCATTATGGCTATGCCATTTAGAATAATTAATACTTGGATAAGCGGGAAAAAATTACAAGGAAATATTTTCTGGGATGTATTAGGATTCGCAGAGTTTGTATGGGCCAGGAAGAAATAGTTTGCAGTCTGGGCTTGCCAGTTTACAGCAGAGTATTTGAAATGTGCATTGTGCAATTTGCTAATTGCGCAATGCCAACTAGGATCTAGTTCTTACCTTTCAACAAATCCGGTCTTCTCTCTTCCGTTCTTTTAACAGCCTGCTCGTGTCGCCATTGATCAATTAATTTATGATTGCCACTCATTAAAATATCCGGGACTTTCCATCCGCGAAATTCTTCGGGTCTTGTATAAATAGGGGGTGCCAATAAGTTATCTTGAAACGAATCGGTTAGAGCAGAAGTCTCGTCATTTAATACGCCAGGAATTAATCGTCCAATTGTATCTACTAAAACAGCTGCGCCTAACTCGCCACCACTTAAAACATAATCGCCAATAGAAATTTCTTTTGTTATAAAATGATCTCTCACCCTTTGATCGATGCCTTTATAATGACCACAGATCAGTAATAAATTATTTTTTAAAGAAAACCTATTTGCCATATGCTGGTTAAATGTTTCTCCATCGGGGGTTAAAAAAATAATTTCATCATAACTTGCTTCTTTCTGTAAACTTTCAATTGCATTAACTAATGGCTCAATCATCATAACCATTCCAGCTCCACCACCAAATGCATAATCATCTATTTGTGCACGAGCATATGTTGTGTAATCTCTTAAATTAATAACCCGCACTTCTAATAACCCTTTATCTTTTGCTCTTTTCATAATAGAATGAGCAAAGGGACTTTCTAAAAGACCAGGAACAACAGTAATGATATCAATTTTCATCTTACAAAGTAAATCATTATCGAACGAAGTAAATTATTTGTTATTCCATAAATTCATCTAAATTTCTTTTGTCTTTTTTGGTAGGTCTACCTTGTTTACTCATTCTTTTTCCAGTATTAAAGGTTGCCGCCTGAAATTTAATTCGGTCTAATTCTTCCATAGGGGTAATATCTTGATAAAAATTTATTGCCTCACTATACTGAACTCTTTTAAATAATAAGCTAATTACTTTTATTACCCATCTTTTATTTTCAGTTTTTACTTCATACTCATCACCTACTTGAACTGCATGAGATGCTTTTGTATGTGTTATCTTAAATTTAACTTTCCCTTTGTCACAGGCATTACTTGCCTGACTGCGTGTTTTAAAAAGACGAATGGCCCATAAGTATTTATCCAATCGCAGTTTTTCTTTTTCCATAATTACAAAATAAATGCTTTTAGCGTAAAGCTGATTAAAGGTTGCTTTAATTTTGTATTTTTAAGATATAAAATATTTATTTATGATAGTTTTTAAAATTAAAGTATGCGTATTATTTATTTTAATTGCACATTTTTCAGCAGCTTAGGATGAAAATAAAATTAATTGGGCTGTTGATGGCAATAGGAAATTCATTAATGGAACATTTATTGGGTTTATGAAGAAGAATTTGGCTGTCGCGATGGTTTTAGATGGAGTCCAAATTATTTAAAAACACATTACCAGCCAGGAGCTAGGTAAATTATAAGAATTGCTACTTTTATTACTATCTGTGTTTGATAAATCAGGGTTTTAAATGATATTGACCAAATTTTATTTTATCATATTTGTAATAACTTAAATACTTTATTGAAACTTCGAATAATATTTACTAAATTTAAATTTATAATGTAATATTAAATTTTGGCAAATTAAAAACTATTTATGAAAAAATTACCCCTGTCACTTAGCTTAATCCTACTATCTTTTTTGTTAAATGCTCAACAAATTTATAATATTAAAATCACAGATTTAAAATCTAAAACTCCAATTGCAGATGTCTCTGTAAAAATAAAATCATCTAATCAAGGAGCTGTTTCTAACGCCAATGGCGATATTAACATAAAGGCCTCTGTGAATGATATCTTAGAAATAAGCAGTATTGGATATGCTAGTCAGGAAATAAAATTGGGCAAGCAGATCATTGTATTTGTTTCATTGGAAACTGCTTCTATTGAGTTTAGCGATATTGTAGTTGTAGGTACCCGTGGTGCTCCTCGTGCAAAAATAGAAACAGCTGTACCGGTTGATGTGATTAGAATTAACCAGGTTGGGTTACCCTCTGCAAAAATGGATCTTACCTCTGCCTTAAATATGGCTGCACCTTCTTTTAATTATAATAAACAAAGTGGTGCCGATGGGGCCGATCATGTTGATTTGGGCACATTACGTGGCCTTGGCCCAGATCAAACACTGGTTTTAATAAATGGTAAACGTAGGCACCAGACAGCTTTTGTAGCTTTATTTGGTACAAGAGGCAGGGGTAATTCGGGCGCTGATCTCAATGCCTTTCCGCAATCGGCTGTAGACAAGATCGAAATTTTACGGGATGGAGCTTCTGCACAATATGGGTCTGATGCTATGGCTGGGGTAATGAATATTGTACTTAAAAAAGATATTAATCACTGGTCAATCAATACGGGTTGGGCGGGTTATTACGATACAAAATACAATGCGTACAAAACTAGGAGTACCAATCAATACTATTACAGTAAGCCGATAGATGGCGGCACTTTTACCTTTTCGGCAAACAATGGAGTTGCGTTAGGCAAAAACGGCGGATTTATAAATGTTTCTTTCGATCTTTTAACGCAGGCTAAAACTTTCAGGCAGGTGGCCGATACCAACGTACAGAAAAATAAAGATGCACTACCGCTTAACACTGGCCGCCGTGCGTTTGGTGATGGTTCTGTTACTACCGGCGGTGTAATGTACAATATGGAAATTCCCTGCAAAAAAGGAAAAACAATTTTCTATTCTTTTGGAGGATTTAATTCCAAAGCATCAGATGCTTATGCTTATACCCGTAATTATAGTGCAAGGCCCGATCGTTTTCCGATTAATGCTGCAGGAAATTTACGGTTTGAAAAAGATATCATGCATGTTGCCAATGATGGAGAAATTTATTATAACCCACATATACAAACTAAAATTCAGGATGTTTCATTTGCAGCCGGCGTTAAAGGCAAACTTGATAATGATTGGAATTGGGACGTAAGCAATACATTAGGAAGAAATGATTTTCATTATTATGGCGATAAAACATTTAATGCTTCGCAGATATTTGCACTAGGCGCTATGCAGCAAACTCATTTTAATGATGGCGGATTTAATTTTTTACAAAACACTTTTAACGTTGATGTAAGTAAATCTTTTAAAACAATTGCCGCTGGTTTAAATCTTGGCTTTGGTGGTGAGTTCAGGTACGAACGTTATTCGATTTACGAAGGTGAGAGAGCTTCCTGGGATACTTTTCCCAATCCTTACCAGCAGGGTGCAGGCTCACAGGGTTTTCCGGGCTTTAGCCCAAAAGATGTTGTTGCAGAAAACCGTAATAATATAAGTTTGTATGCCGATGCAGAATTAAATGCTAGTAAAGCATGGTTGCTGGATGCTGCAGTGCGTTTTGAAAATTATTCTGATTTTGGATCGATAGCTACTTTTAAATTTGCTACTCGTTATAAAATTAGAAACAACTTTAATCTGCGTGGATCGGTAAGTACTGGTTTCCGAGCCCCTTCTTTGCAACAGATAAATTTCAGCAACACAGTTACTTCATTTGCCGGACAGAATTTAGTTCAATCAAGAATTGTACGTAATGCTGATCCCGTTACAAAAGCAGCCGGTATTCCGGACTTAAAAGAAGAGAAATCAGTGAATGCAAGTTTAGGATTTGCCTGGAAACCTATAGCAGGTTTAACTTTTACCATGGATGGATATATGGTTAAAGTAAAAGACCGTATTGTATTATCAGGTTTATTTGATAAGGATGATGCAACATTGCCAACAGTATTTACTTCGCAACTGGCAGCTATTGATGTGCAAACTGCACAGTTTTTTGATAATGCCGTTAATACAACCAACTATGGTTTGGATATAGTTATTGATTATTCCAAAAAAATTGGCAAAAATAATTTTAAAGCCTTGCTCGCCGGAAATTTCCAGCAGATGAAAGTTGATAAAGTAAATACTCCAGTAGCATTGAATGATAGTTACAGGCATCGTAAAACCTTTTTCAGCGACAGGGAAGAAGCATTTTTAAAAGCATCTGCCCCGCAGGCCAAATTTAATTTAAGCCTTGAATATGCTATTGATAAAATTGGTTTTGGCACGCATGTAAATTACTTTGGCAACATGAAATCGCTTGGCTTTGGCTGGACAGGCTTGGCCAATGCAGCTCCGGATGGTCCCGGCGATCCGGCTATTTCAGGAAGCTTTACAGGAATTGACCCCTATGTAGATATTGACGGATATAGCGATGGGATTCATGTAGAGAAAGAGATATTTAATTACAAGGCAAAAGTTACAGTTGACCTGTTTGTATCCTATAAATTTTCAAAAAGAATCAGCCTCTTCATTGGTGCCGATAATATTTTTAATGTGCATCCAAACTTTGCAGCAGTACACAATGCACGTTACGAATCGTTTGATAACGAAGCCGGCGGTCCGTGGGAATCTGTGCAGATGGGGGTTAACGGAAGAAAATTATTTACAAAACTTTCTTTTAACTTTTAAAAGTTAGTTGACTGATATTTTGTCCCACAGAGACTCAAAGAACACAAAGGTTAAAATCATTAAAATTTTCTTTGTGCACTTTGTTACTTTGTGGTTTTTTTGTTTTTTATAATTGAACCCAACTCTTTGTATGAAAAAAAATATTCTTTTTTTGCTTTGCTTTTTATTATTAAATGAAATTTCATTTGCCCAAAATAAAATCGTTGTTTTTCAATCTGATTTTGGGTTAAAAGATGGTGCCGTATCTGCCATGAGGGGCGTTGCCATGGGCGTTTCGACTGATTTGAAATTATTTGATCTTACGCATGAAATACCAGCATACAATGTTTGGGAAGCAGCATATCGTTTGGAACAAACTGTTTCTTATTGGCCTGCCGGTACGGTATTTGTTTCGGTTGTTGATCCTGGTGTGGGAACAACAAGAAAGTCCGTAGTATTAAAAACAAAATCAGGGCATTTTATTGTATCACCTGATAATGGCACATTGACTTTGATTGCAGAATCGTTAGGTATTGAAGCCATCAGGGAAATTGATGAAGCGGTCAATCGCAGAAAAGATTCAGAAAAATCTTACACTTTTCATGGCCGTGATGTGTATGCATACACTGCTGCTAAATTAGCTGGTGGTGAAATAACTTTTGAGCAGGTTGGAAAGCTCTTGTCGCCTGAAGTAGTAAATATTGGTTATCAAAAAGCAGCAATAGAAGGATTGAAAATCAAAGGCACTATTGCTATTCTTGATATACAGTATGGTAATATATGGACAAATATTTCTGCTGAGCTTTTTACTAAATTAAATTTACAGGTGGGGGAAAAATTGCATCTAATTATTTTTAACAACAAAACAAAAAAGTACGAAGCTGATATGTTTTTTAGCTCAACATTTGGCGACGTTGCAATCGGAAAGCCTTTGGCTTATCTCAATAGTTTAATGCAACTTTCATTTGCATTAAATCAGGAAAATTTTTCAGTAGTAAATAAGGTTTATAGTGGTAATGAGTGGAGGGTTGAAGTAAGTAAATGATTTATAGGTAATTGAGCCAAATTATTTAATACATATTGCCTGGATATTGCTCTAGCGCTTTTTCCAAACAATCCATAGCCGCATTAATGGCAGTTACATTAATTACATAAGCCAAACGCACTTCCTGTTTGCCAAGGCCGGGTGTGCTGTAAAAGCCGGTTGCAGGTGCCAGCATTACAGTTTGGTTATTGTAATTAAAAGATTCAAGTAACCATTGACAGAATT
>CAMBEI010000050.1 GCA_945865645.1 Chitinophaga pinensis
CCTGTAAACAAAAACTCATCATTGCAGTTAAAAATTTATTCTTTTTAATTTAAATACACAAATACACGCCATATGTAGATTATGCTTTTTAACTATACTTTTAATTTAAAGTTTGTTACTGAATTTGCCTGTACAGGTAGTTATAAGTATTTTTACATATAATAATTTACCCTGCAAAGAATTTTAAACATATCAAAATGGATTTTACTCATACTGCTTTTTTGGGCTGTACTGGGTATAATATTAATTTATATAACCCCTGTTTATAAATTACTGGGGACTTTTACAATAATTATATGGGCAATATGTTGGAGCATATTATTTAAAAACAAAATATATAAAGCATCCTTTTTTACATTTTTTCTGCTATTTGCATTTTCACTTTGGGGTATTATACATATTAACTGGGAACAAAACTGGCTGGTATCAAAAGCAGCTAGTATCCTATCTAAAGAATTAAAAACAAACGTCGCGGTAAAACATGTAGATTTTAGTTTATTTAATAAAATAAAAGTCGAAGGTGTTTTTATTGAAGACCAAAAAAAAGACACTTTATTTTATGCCGGTGATATTAAAGTAAAAATTACAGATTGGTTTTTCTTTAAAACAACCCCTATTCTTACTTATTTAGGGTTATCCGATGCAGTTATTAACATTAATCGCAGCGATTCTGTTTGGAATTATAAATTTCTACTAGACTATTTTTCGAGTCCAAAAAAAAATACAAATACAACCGGATCTGTTAAAATAGATTTAAAAATACTAGACCTTAAAAATATTAAATTTAACCAGGTTGATCAATGGGTTGGGCAGAGCATGAGCGGATCTGTAAAAAAAATATACCTAACAGCAGATACTATTGATTTATCAAAAAAACAGATCGTAATTAAGCAAATAGAGTTGGATGAACCTACTTTTACATTATCAGATTATACAGGAAAAAATACTTCAATCACAGTAAAAAATTCAGTCCCTAGCACACCTTTTAGCACAGATAAATTACAAAGAGATATAGGTGGGTGGATGTTAATAGCTGATAAAGTTATTTTAAAAAATGGCACTTTTACTAATGAAAGAGAAACAGAACGTCTTGCCTACAATGACCGATTTGATGGACTTCATTTTAAATTTGTCAACATTAATGGCGAGTTAAATAAAGTTCTTTTTATAAACGATACACTCACTTCGAACATAAAATTATCGACTAAAGAAAAAAGTGGATTTGAAATCAGACAACTGATGGCATTGGTGAAAGTTACACCCAATATAATGGAGTTTAATAAACTAGATATTATCACCGACAAAAGTAGGATTGGCGATTATTATCTTATGCGTTATAATAATTTCAATAGCGATATGAAAGATTTTTTACACCGGGTTTTCTTAAAAGGCCGATTTGTAAATAGTAAAATACACACAGACGATATTTCTTATTTTGCTCCCGAATTAAAAAACTGGAAACGTACCATTTACTTTAATGGAAATGCCGTAGGAAGTATTGATAATATTGCAGCCGAAAACTTTACATTAAAAAGTAATAATACGCTAATTAACGGAGATATTTCTTTAAAAGGATTGCCTGATATTTATGGAACTTTTATAGACTTTAAAGCAAAAAGTCTACAAACCAATTACACCGATATTTCAACATTAGTACCCGCTTTAAATAAGATAAATAAGATACAATTACATACACTAGGAAAAATTCACTTTAAAGGAAACTTTACCGGCTTTATTAAGGACTTTGTAACCTATGGCAACTTAAGCACGGCTTTAGGTAATTTTAATGCGGATATTAATATGAAACTGGAGGATAATCAAAAACCTATTTACTCCGGCAAAATATCATCAGCAGGCTTAAATCTTGGTCCTTTATTTAATACGCATCAGCTTGGCAAAATGGCATTAAATGGCAAGGTAAAAGGAACTGGATTTACTTTAGAAACTCTACATACCGATTTTAATGGAAAAATACAACGCGTTGAATTTTTGGGATACCCATATCAGAACATTTCGATCAACGGTTTGTTTATTAGAAACTTGTTTACCGGCAACCTAAATATAGATGATCCCAATCTTGTAATAAAAGATCTTAATGGATTCATTAGTTTGGCTGGAGATTCCAGCAAATTTAATTTTGATGCCAATTTGCAAAAAGCTAATTTAAAAGAATTAAAATTTACAAAAAAAAAATTAATCCTCTCCGGGCAAGTAAATGTTAATTTTATTGGCACCAACATTGACAATTTTTTAGGTGCCGCAAAAATGTATAACGCTACCTTAATGGAGGATAGCGCAAAGCTTTCTTTTGATTATTTAACTCTACGCTCTTCTATAGAGGGAGTTGATAAAACATTGACAATAAAATCTAATGAATTAGAGGGCTCGCTTAAGGGCCAGTTTAAAATACTAGAATTACCCGATGCATTTAAAGTTTTCCTTAACCGCTACTACCCTTCTTATTTTGAAAAGCCTATTTTAAAAACCGAGGATCAAGATTTTTCTTTTCTTATTAAAACAAAGGAAGTGAATGAATATGTACAATTATTTGATCAAAGATTACAGGGCTTTAACAACGCTGTTTTTTCTGGTAATCTTAAACTTGCTAAAAACGAATTTAATATAAATGCAACAGTACCAAAATTTAGTTATGACGATAAAGTATTTGAAAATACAATTTTATCAAGCAAAGGAAATGACGATAGTTTAAATACAAAAATATTAGTAAAGAATTTTAACATTACAGACAGTACTAATTTTCCAAATACTCAATTAATACTAAACTCTAAAAACGACGTTTCAAATATTCAATTATCCACAAGTGCCAGTAAAACATTAAGCGATGCACAATTAAATGCCAGAATACAAACCTATAACGACGGAGTTAAAGTTCATCTTTTTCAATCATCTTTTATATTAAATGATAAAAAATGGAACCTAGGAAAAGACGGAGAGGTAACCCTTCGTAAATCCTATGTAGAGGCTAATGATGTTCGATTTACACAAGGCAATCAAGATATCGTTATATCAACTGAGTTAGATCAATTAACAAATCAAACTAATTTAATTGCTAAATTACAAACAGTAAATATTAATGACTTTACTCCTCTATTTTTAAAACAGCCAAGATTAGAAGGCTTGTTAACAGGCACTATTAAATTAAAGGACCCGTTTGGTAAACCAATTATTGAATTTGATACAAAGACCGAAGCTTTTAGATTAGACAATAAAGAAATTGGAAACCTACAACTTATTGGCAATGTAAACAGTAATAGTGGTCTAGTAACTGCAACAGGCGCTGCCGCAGGAAAACTTTATAATTTCAATATTGATGGTAATTATAATTACAAAGACACATCAGCAAATCAAATGAACTTTATATTTAATGCTAAAAAATTCGACATTAGTATTTTAGATAATTACCTTGGCGGAATTTTTAATAATATGAAAGGGAACTTAATTAGTGATTTAAAAGTTTATGGTGGTCCCAATCATAAATATGTTACGGGTACAGTGAATATAACAGATGGTGAATTAAATGTAATGTATACACAATGCAAATATAAATTTAGCAACGAAACTATTCTTTTTAATCCTGATGAAATTGATTTTGGCTTACTGCAGCTAAAAGATAGTTTGAATAATACAGGAATCGCCGGTGGCAAATTACAACACCATTTTTTTGATCAATTTAGTTTTAATAACATTCGTTTTGAAACAGCAAAAATGCTTTTGTTAAACACAAACAAAAAAGACAACAATCAGTTTTACGGAAAAGTAATTGGTAAAGCTGTAATGACGCTTAACGGACCAATTTCGGATATGAGAATGAACATAACTGGTGAGCCATCAAAGGTGGATAGCAGTCATATATTTATTCCCACTAGCAGCGGCAGTGAGGAATTTGGCAAAATTGATTATATAGATTTTATACAGTATGGAAGTAAAATGCAAGACGAATTTAAGAATAACCAAGAAACTAATTTTTTGGTCAATATGAACTTAACGGCTAACCCTGCTTGCAAGATAGATGTAATACTAGATGAGATAACCGGTGATATTATTAAAGGACAAGGCAATGGATTAATAAATATTATTGTAGGCTCTAAAGAGCCTTTAACCATGCGTGGTAAATATGACATTACCGCTGGTGAATATAAATTTAATTTTCAAACTTTTTTACAAAAATATTTTACCATTAATAAAGGTTCGATCACGTGGAATGGAGATCCATATGAAGCACAAATAAATATTGATGCAGAATATTTGGCACATAATGTTGATTTAAGTAGCTTGGCTACTAGCAGGGGTAAGTTTCAATTAAAATCTAATTTAAATATTATTGCACATCTTACTAATACATTAAAGGCTCCCAAAATTAATTTCGATTTTGAAATTCCGGAAAATCAGCAGACAGATTATTCTAAAGATCCGGTATTGTTAGAAAATCTTAAAAAGTTCTCTAAGGATGAAAATGAACAAAACCGGCAGGTAGCATCGCTATTATTATTTAACAGTTTTATCAATGATAATAACATTGGTTTTGGTGCGTCTACAGCTTCTTTTTTGTCAGGTACAGCGGGGCAGGTAATTTCAGGATTTTTAAGTAATCAGTTAACCAAAGTATTTCAAAAATTATTTAAAGACCCTACGCTTACCCCGTACCTTAATTTTAACTCAAGGTATAACTTAACCAGCACCGAGCTTATTAATGCATTAGAGGCCTCTGGTAATTTTGGCTTTATAAAAACATATTTAGATGGTAAATTAGTGGTATCGCTGGGTGGTAATATTGATTACAACAACCCCTATATTTTACAAGCAAGAAATACAAACGTTTTACTAACACCCGATATTACCGTAGAATATATGTTGTCGAAAGATGGTAAATTAAGAATTGTTGGATTTAACAGAACTATGGTAGATGCCACTATAGGACAACGCAACAGAACGGGACTTCGCCTGAGCTTCAATAAAGATTTTGATAAATTAACCAAAGCCGAAAGAATGAAAAAGCGGGAAAAGAGAAAAAAGAAGGGGCTGAAAGGGTAAATGATTTTGATGGATTAGATGCCTTAGTAGGCCCACTGCCAAATCCTTCCAATAGCTATCCGAATCAACCACTAACTCCTAACTGCTTCCTAGATAACAATTTGTTAATAAAAGTTATTAATAAAAATTGTTTGAATTCGACTTTATTTTGTTTCTTTGCCACGTAAAACAAACAATTATGAGAATGAAAAAAATTGCACGTTTATTAACGTTAGTTTTAGTTATCCCATTTGCCTTAACTGCACAGGTTACTACCAGTAGCATTGGAGGATATGTAAAGGGAACAAAAGGCGATCCTTTGGATGGCGCAACCATTAAGGTTTTTAACCCTCAAAACGGAGCTGTTAAATACTCAAAAACCGATAAAAACGGTCGTTATTTAATCCCAAATCTTGACCCAGGTGGTCCTTATACCGTTACCGTAACTTTTGTAGGACAAACTATTCCTGAAAAAAACAATGTTACACTTCAATTAGGAAGCACCGAATTGCTAGATTTTGCTGCTCAAACACAGTCTAATTTAATGGAGGCTGTGGTGATAAATAGTCAGGTTACCCGTACTATAAAAACAGGTACTTCTTCTAACTTTAACCAGCGAGCAATTAACAGTTTACCAAATATTAGTCGCAGTTTAACTAATATTACTTCATTAACGCCACAAGCAGGTGCAGGAAGTTCATTTGGTGGAAGAGACGGACGTTACAACAATATCCAAATTGATGGGGCTAGTTTTAATAATAATTTTGGATTATCTAGCAACCCTTTACCAGGTGGTGCTGTGTCGCCAATATCTTTAGATGCGATTAGCGAAATATCGGTAAGTGTAAGTCCATACGATGTACGTGAGGCAAACTTTACAGGTGCCGGAATTAATGCAACCACTAAAAAGGGTACCAATAAATATACAGGTGCTGTATATGGCTATTACAGAAATGAGGGGTTTTTAGGAAGAGAGGCAGTAGGACAAAAAGTGCCAACTGTTGTTAAATCTGCCTCTAAAACAATGGGTGCAATTGTAGGTGGAGCAATCATTAAAAATAAATTATTTTTCTTCTTAAGTGCAGAGTCAGTAGATATTAATATTCCTGGAATTAACTGGAAAGCAAGTCGTGGAGCACCTTCTGGTAACCCCAATGAATCAAGAGCGCAGGCTGCAGATTTAGATGCAGTAAGTGCTTATTTAAAAACTAATTACGGTTACAATACAGGGCCATACGAAAACCTAGGAAACTTTTTTACAAAAAATAAAAAACTTTTAGGCCGACTAGATTGGAATATAAATGACAAGCATACGGCTTCATTTAGATACAACTATTCTAAAACTGATGATGACCAGTTGTTAAATGGTAATAGTGCCCCTAATCCAAGAAGTTCAAGTAACAGATGGAGCAACAATAGTATGAGCTACGAAAACTCAAACTATGCCAACACAAATGTTTTGTCGTCTTACGCGTTTGAAGTTAAAAGTAATTTTAACACTCGTTTATCTAACCAGTTAATTGCTACCTACACACAAGCCAATGATCCAAAGAGAAGCACTAAATCTGCAGATTTTCCTTTTATTGATATTTTATCAGGTGGTGATGCCTATATAAGTGCAGGGTACGAGCTTTTTTCATACAAGAATGATGTTCAAAATAACACGTTAACTTTTAATGATAACGTAACATACAATACAGGGAAACACACTTTAACAGGTGGTGTTGCTTACGAAAAGATATATGTAAAAAATCAGTTCATGCGCTACGGCACAAGTTATTATCGTTTTGCATCGGTATCTGATTTTCTTACTAACAAAGCGCCTACTGCTTATGGTTTAACTTATGCTTACGCAGGTCAAAAGCCTTATGTTGAGTTAGATTTTGGCCAAGCAAGTCTTTACTTTCAGGACGAAATTAAATATAACGAGCGTTTAAAATTCACCATCGGTTTAAGAGCTGACAGGCCTTTATTTCAAAATTCATTAACCAACAATCCAGCTGTTTCGGCATTAACTTTTGCTGATTTAGGTGGAAAGCCTTTAAGCCTAAACGTTGGTTCGTGGCCAAAAGAAAAAACATATATTAGTCCGCGTATTGGATTTAACTGGGATGTAAACGGAACAAAAGATTTTATTATTCGTGGAGGTTTTGGCATATTTACAGGAAGGTTCCCATTTGTATGGTTTACCAATCAGCCTACAAACAGCGGTGTAATTCAAAATACGGTTGAAGTAACAACTGCTTTAACAGGTTATTTATTTAACCCTAATCCACAGGCTTATGTAGGTAATTTCCCATCTGCTCCTGGCACAGCGTCTCCTGGATCTATAGCTGTTGCTGATCCTAACTTTAAAATGCCACAAGTAATGAGAATAAGTGCTGCTGTCGATAAAAAATTAGGCAAGGACTGGTCAATAACTTTAGAAGGTATTTATAATAAGGATATTAATGCATTAATACAATATAATGCTAATCAAAAAGCTCCTATCGGTATTACTTATGGAGCAGGTACGCGTCCTTTGTTTGGCAATAGTAATGCAACAAGAAGATACAATACTGGTATCTCTGAAGCTATGGTATTATCAAATACTAGCAGAGGTTCTGCAGGCATATTTACTGCACAAATTTCTAAGCGTTTCAACAAAAACTGGGATTTCTCTGTTGCTTTTACACATACTGAATCAATGGATGTGAGTGGTAACCCAGGTTCACAGGCATCAAGTGCATGGAGCAACATACAAAGTGTTAGAGGTAATAACGATTTAGATATGGCTTATAGTGATTATGGCACGCCAAACAGATTGCTTGCTTTTGCATCATACAAAGTGAATTGGTTAAAATATGCAAGTACCAACTTTACTTTAGTGTATATGGGTTATGAGCAAGGACGTTATAGCTACAGATATTCAAATGATTTTAATCAAGATGGTATAAGCAGCGATTTAATGTACATTCCTAGAGATGCATCTGAAATTACTTTTGTTACTAACGGAGCCTTTAGCCCAGCACAACAAACTGCTGCTTTCTTTGCTTATGTAGATCAGGACAAATACCTAAGCAAACACAAAGGACAGATAGCTGAAAGAAATGGTGCTAAATTTCCATGGTTTAGCAATTTAGATTTAAGGATATTGCAGGATATATTACCAATTGCTAAACATAAAAATTATGGTTTGCAATTAAGTATGGAAATTGAAAACTTTACCAATTTACTTAACAACGATTGGGGAGTTACTAAAAGAACAGTATATAGCAATGCTGCTATATTAGCAGTTAATACTGCTCCTACAACAGCGGCTGCAGCAACATACAAAATGAACTTAGTTAGTGGCGTATTGCCAACAAGGACCTATGTAAGTAATATTACAGTAGGTAACACTTGGAGAATGAATTTAGGCTTACGTCTTAATTTCTAATTCTTATTAAGTTAACCTTAATAAAAGAGGCTACCCTTAATCGGTAGTCTCTTTTTTATTATATTAAAAATTATTTATTTTTATTTTAAAGCACTACCCCATCCCCATTTTAAAAAATTGGGAAAAGCAATATCCCAGGTAGCCAAATCATGGCGACCTTCTTTTAATTCTAGATATTTAATATCCGTATTTCTGTTATACCCCTTGTGCCCCAGTATGTCAACAAAACTAAGGGTATCATCAATGGCATCAATAACCCCATTGTTATTTCTATCAGCCACTTCATCAAGCGTGCCCACTTCAAAAAAAGAATTTAAGCCAGGGATAAAATTCAGGATTTTGTTTTACTTTTTTGTGCATGATTCTACTTACAGATTCATCAAAATCATCTTCATCCTGATCTTTATCACGCCACCACAAAGATCCACTAAAAACGCCCATGTTGCTAAATATGGCAGGATGGTTCAAAACTATGTCAAGTGCGCACAATCCTCCTGCGAAAATCCGGTAAAATAGTTTTTCTTTAAACAATATATAGATAGATAATTGGCTTCGGACATAAGACATTAATTCTTCTAGGATAAAGCGATTATAAAATGCATGGACACCAAACCCTGTCCTATATTAATTAAAGGCAGACTAACATTTGTGGCATGTAAGGAACTCGGTGGAAAATAAAAATCAACCTTAACATTACTATTTAAGAAAAAAGAAGAAATAAGGTGATTCTTAACTAAAATATTGTCCACCTTCAATACAAACATAGCATCAAGAATACGCAATTAGCCAGTAATTTTGCAAGAGCAATAAATTGAAATTATATCATACCTTTTTTTCAACTTGCTATCTTTGCTTGAAATATAATTTGTTTAATTGATAGCTAAAAAATATATTTGAATGGGTTTGCAAATTAGCAATAAGTACAATGAATAATAAAATGAAAAACCTTGTATGGAAAAAATAAGCATATTATTTGGGTTATGATTTTAATACGGTTGAGTTAGCATTGCGCAATGGGGTACACTATGCCATAGATTTTTGTAACCCTTCGCCAGATGCAGAAGTAAGCAGTGTGAGAGAGAAAAATTTTGAATGTGTTGTAGATACTACTGCTACCTATGCTATAGAAAAAGCGAAAGATCACAAAGACCGTATAGATAATTTAACCTGAGGATATTATATAAAAAATAGTGCTTAAAAAAGAAATTATATTAATAATGTTTTATTCCAATTAATTCAACAGTACTAAATTCATCAGTATGGCAAATATTTCTTACAAGCATTTTACTCTTGGTATAGAGGAAGAGTATATGGTTGTTGATCCAACCACGAGGGAGCTAAAGAGTCATAATCAACGTATAGTGCAAGAAGGGCAGAAAGTAATAAAAGATAAAGTAAAAGCAGAGATGCATCAGGCTGTGGTGGAAGTAGGTACAGATATTTGTAGAGATATTGATGAAGCTTTAGTAGATGTTAGCACTTTGCGTAAAACCATCAGTGGTATAGCCGAGGAGCTTGGTTTTTGGGTAGGAGCATCTGGTACGCATCCTTTTAGTCATTGGCAGCAGCAATTAATTACCGAGCATGTTAGATACAGTGAAATTGTAAATGAATTACAAGAAGCTGCGCGCAGCAATTTAATTTTTGGGTTACATGTGCATGTAGGCATGGAAAACAGAGAGATGGCTATACATATAGCTAATTCGGCTCGTTATTTTTTACCGCATATTTTTGCTTTAAGTACTAATTCTCCCTTTTGGGAAGGCAGGACTACAGGTTATAAATCATTCCGCACCAAAGTATTTGACAAGTTTCCCCGTACAGGAATTCCGGATTTTTTTGATAGTATAGAGACTTATGATAATTATATTAAGTTGTTGATAAAAACTAATTGTATTGATAATGCAAAAAAAATATGGTGGGATCTTAGGGTACATCCATTTTTTAATACTGTAGAATTTAGGATTTGTGATGTGCCTATGACGGTTCAGGAAACCATTACTATTGCGGCTTTGTTTCAGGCAATATGTGCCAAAATATATAAGCTACGCAATCAGAATCTTAATTTCATGATGTATTCTAGGGTATTACTAAATGAAAATAAGTGGCGTGCGGGACGTTATGGTATTGATGGCAGCATGATTGATTTTGGCAAGGAAATAGAAGTAAATACTAGGATTTTAATTTATGAGTTACTCGATTTTATAGATGATGTGGTACCTGAATTAGGTAGTGGCCATGCCATTAGCTATGTACATAAAATGCTAGAGCAGGGCACTGGTGCCGATAGGCAGTTAAAGAAGTATGAAGAAACAAATAGTTTGGTAGATGTAGTAGATTTAATACATAATGAATTTTTAAGTGGATTGTAGTTTGAGGGGATGTATAAAATTCCTATCTTTGTCATCCCTAAAAACAATGGCTGCGTAGCTCAATTGAATAGAGCATCTGACTACGGATCAGAAGGTTTTAGGTTTGAATCCTAACGCGGTCACCACACAGGACTGAGCAGCAATTTTGCTGCTCTTTATTTTTTCCTATCGCCGAAACCCTTGCTCCCATTGAAAAGCAGGCTCAGCATCTCACTCGGTTTCGTGGTTTGAAAAGTTTTTTTATCAAACACCAGTTTTTCAGGGAATCTCCAACAAGTCATTTCGGTTTGGCTTGTGTCTGCAAGATGAAAATTTGTCGCTACATGTCGATTGTTTTGTGTGTAATCAAAGAAAGTACAGCGTTTAATTGTTTAAATCTAGGATTTTTTCTTTTAAAAATAGTTGTTATCTTTTTGAAGGCTCTTTTGCTTTTTTTGGTTGAATTGTGTTTAGTACTTCTTGTTGTCATGTTTCTCGAGCATTGATTTGTCTAATACGCGATTCAAGATTTTTATCAACCTTATTTTTTATCCATTTCCACATAATCAAATACCAAATTGCAAAAAGCAATCACGCCTAATTTAAATGCAGTATCATCAATAATGAATTCTGGTGTATGATGTGGCCCTGCTGTTTTGGGGTCTTTACCTTTGGGCATTCCGCCTAAACGAAAGAATAAACCAGGTACTTTCTGGGCATAAAATGAAAAATCTTCCGAACCCGTAATAGCAGGAACAAGTAATACGTTTTCTGCACCTGCCGATTTTTGCAAAGAAGGTAACATTGCATTGGTAAGTGCTACATTATTAAACGTAACAGGATAATGACTTGAGTACGGTAACTCTACTAATGCCGTTGCCCCTGCTGCTTCGGCTGTTTTTTCGGCTATTTGTTTTACTCTACTAAACACCAAGGTTTCATCGGCATTGGTAAATGTTCTTACCGTACCCAACATT
>CAMBEI010000051.1 GCA_945865645.1 Chitinophaga pinensis
CCACTTCCGTTATGATACAGTTAGGTAGAGTAGAAGATAATAAAATGATAAATATGCAACTTGTTAACGATAAATTATTTGATAGGGGTGTAAAAATGCTAATGAAAAATACTGAAATTAATGATTACGAAACTGCCAGGGAAATACTTTTAAAAACAGGTAACGTAAAATCTGCTATTGAAAATAATCAAGTATAAAAAATCTTGTTTAATCTATATATTTTAATTAATTTACGCATATAATTATTAATAAAAACTCAATTATGAATATTAAATTTTTACTTACCACTTGTATTATTACAATAAGTATTTGCTCTTTTGCACAAATCACCAACAAGACCTATGCAATAACCGGTGATGGTAATCATGATTTTATGTGGATGAATATTCGGCAGGTAAATATTGGTACAGGAAAAATTGAACAAGATATCTACCAACGAGAAAAAACGGCATTTATAATGATTGATGCCGATTCAAAAAGCTTGTTAAAGGCAGGGCAAAAGCCAACTGAAACTATGGTTGCAGCTGCGGCATACGATAAAAATCAAAACAAATTATTTTATACACCCATGTTTATTGGCGAATTACGCTGGCTTGATTTAAATGCAAAGGGCGATGCACAAAAATATTATACGGTTACTTCTTCCTTGTTAAATAGTACTGATGCTTTAAGGAATGAGGCCAATCACTTTACCCGTATGGTAATTGCGGCAGACGGTAATGGCTATGCGTTAAACAATGATGGCAGCCGGTTGATAAAATTTACAACAGGTAAAAAAATAACTATTACCGATTTGGGTTCTGTTATTGATGACGAATCAAATAAAACTGTGTCTATAGTAAATAAATGTACTAGCTGGGGTGGCGATATGATTGCAGATGCATACAATAAATTATATATTATTTCGGCAAATCATTATGTTTTTTCATTGGATATTAATAGTCGGGTTGCTAAGCAAATTGGATATATAACTGGGTTGCCAGCTAATTTTAGTACCAATGGGGCTGCAGTTGATAAAGATGGTCTTATTGTTGTAGCAAGTGCTAATGCATTTGCTGGTTACTACAAGTTTTCTTTAACCAATTTTGTTGCTACTTTAATTGAAGGCTCAGATATAGTTTACAATGCTTCTGATTTGGCTAATGGTAATTTGTTATTTCAAAAAGAAGTCGATGTGGCTAAAATCTATACTTCCTTTAAGCCAATTGTACCCGTTTTAACGAATGGAGCTCATGTTTACCCTAATCCTGTAAGCAATAACCAATTTAATATTTATTTTGATGCACAAGCTGCAGGTAAATACAATGTAGCCATAACTGATCTTTCAGGTAAGTCACTACTCATTAAAACAGTAATTGTTAATGTAAAAACACAAATTGAAACAATTAGATTAAACAAAAATTTTGCAAAAGGAATGTATATGGTTAAAGTAACGGACGCCAACAATAACTTTATTTTTACTGAAAGGGTAGTAGTGCAATAAAAAAATTATGGTTAATAAGTGTGAGGGTTGTCAAGTTTTTGACAACCCTTTTTTAATAATTTTAAAATGAATGATTTAGTTATTAAAAATTATTAGAAATTTGATTAAATATTGTAAACATAAGTTCACTTTTTTTGCAGGATATAGAACCATATTATAATTGGCGGCATTTATATATAGCCGAAGAAGACCCCCTTTCGCTTATGTATAAGCGTAATTACAGCGAATTTGAGTTCTCTAACACAGTGTATAATTATTATATACATCCTCAATGGGATGAATTTGGCTCCCGAACATTATACCTTAAAATTTTGTTTATTGAGTATGAACAAAATTTCGCTATTATTGAATTATTGGGCGAATGGAACGATGCCATAGAAAATGACATCATGACACTTAGGCGAAATATTACTGATGTTTTATATAAGCAAGGAATTGTAAAATATATTATAATAGCCGAAAATGTGCTAAACTTTCATAGCAGTGATGATAATTATTATGCAGATTGGAGAGATCAGTTAGAAGATAGTGCAGGATGGGTTGCTATTGTAAATATGCCCATGCAAAGTCAGTACGATTTTAAACAAGCTAGATTAAATAATTATATTAATCTCATTGATCTTTCTCAATGGAGAACATTGAAGCCCGAACTTATTTTTCAGCAATTAGACGATAACGTGATGAAGGGGCTTAAGATAAATGAATAAAATTAAGAATGATGAATATCCCAGTTATTTAAGATAAAAATTAATAATTGAGGTTGTTTTTGCTTCTTGCTGTCGTATTTTTGCATTCCGATTGTTATTGGGTATGTTCTAACTATTAACGCTTTCTTTTATGACATGGAAAAATTTATTCACTTCTTCAATAGGCAAAAAATTATTAATGAGCCTTACAGGCCTTTTTTTAGTAATTTTTTTAATAATACATGTTGGGGTTAACGCTTGCATTTTTATAAATGATGGAGGTGTAACATTTAATACTGCCGCTCATTTTATGAGCCACAATTGGGTAATACGAATTTTTGAGATTGGGTTATTTACTGGGCTCATACTTCATATTATACAGGGCCTGATGATTTGGAAACAAAATCGTGCAGCAAGGCCTGTAAAGTACACTATTAACGCCGCCGCGGCCAACAGCAAATGGTATAGCCGCTCCATGGGCTTATTGGGGACTTTGCTTTTATTCTTTTTAATTATTCATATTTCCAAATTTTTTGTTGATACCAAGATCGCCATGTATACCAATGGCGGTGCCAATGATGCTACTCAAAATTTATTTGAAGAAATGAAAGCTGAGTTTCAAAAATGGTGGGTGGTAGTAATCTATGTTATTGGAGTTATCTCATTATTCTGGCATCTATTACATGGCTTTCAAAGCGCCTTTCAAACATTGGGAATACGCCATAAAAAATATACCCCTATTATTGAAATTTTTGGAATAGGCTACAGCATTATTGTATGTGTATTATTTGTATTAATGCCCATCTCTTTTTATATGGGTTGGATCTCTTAAAATAAAAATTATCTGATTAAATTATTTATTAATTACTAACACAATGTCTTTAGATTCAAAAATACCACATGGTGAAATGGATAAAAAATGGACCGATTACAAGGGTCATGTAAAGCTAGTTAATCCATCTAATAAACGTAAGCTTGAAATTATTGTTGTTGGTACAGGACTAGCAGGAGCTTCTGCTGCTGCATCTTTAGGCGAGATGGGGTATAAGGTAAAAGCATTTTGTTTTCAGGATAGTCCGCGCCGTGCTCATAGTATTGCAGCACAAGGCGGAATTAATGCTGCTAAAAATTATCAAAATGATGGGGATTCTGTTTTTCGTTTATTCTATGATACGGTAAAAGGTGGAGATTACAGAGCTAGAGAAGCAAATGTTCACCGTTTAGCCGAAGTAAGTAATGCCATTATTGATCAATGTGTGGCCCAAGGAGTGCCCTTTGCTAGAGAATATGGAGGTTTATTAAGTAACCGTAGCTTTGGGGGTACACAGGTACAACGTACATTTTATGCAGCCGGACAAACAGGACAGCAATTGTTACTAGGCGCTTATAGCGCTTTGGAAAGACAGGTGGCATTGGGAAATGTTACAATATTCAAGCGGCATGAGATGCTCGATATTGTAAAAATAGATGGCAAAGCTAGAGGTATTATAGCAAGAGATTTAGTTAGCGGAGATTTAGAAAGGCATTTTGGCCATGCCGTATTATTATGTACCGGTGGCTATAGCAATGTGTTTTATTTAAGTACAAATGCTATGGGAAGTAATGTTACAGCTATATGGAAGGCGCACAAACAAGGGGCCTATTTTGGTAATCCTTGCTTTACACAAATTCATCCTACTTGCATTCCGGTTAGTGGCGATTATCAAAGTAAACTAACCCTAATGAGCGAAAGTTTGCGCAACGATGGACGTATTTGGGTACCAAAAAAGAAAGATGATAACAGAAAGGCAATTGATATTATTGAAGAAGAAAGAGATTATTACTTAGAGCGCAGATACCCAGCATTTGGCAACCTAGTGCCACGAGATGTAGCTTCAAGGGCAGCTAAAGAAAGATGTGACGAGGGTTATGGAGTAGGTTCAACCAAGTTGGCTGTTTATCTTGATTTTCAAGATGCCATCTTACGTTATGGTAAAATTGAAGTAGGTAAATCAGGGAATACAGGTACAAACGAACAAGAAATAATAAAATTAGGCAAAGCCGTAATTGAAGAAAAATATGGCAATCTTTTTGAAATGTATGAAAAGATAACCGGTGAAAACCCTTACGAAATGCCCATGAGAATATACCCAGCCGTACATTACACCATGGGTGGCTTGTGGGTTGATTATGAATTAAAAACTTCTGTAGATGGGTTATATTGTTTAGGAGAAGCCAACTTTAGCGATCATGGGGCAAACAGACTAGGGGCCAGCGCATTAATGCAAGGATTGGCAGATGGTTATTTTGTAATTCCATACACTTTAGGTAATTACCTGGCAGATGATATTCGCACAACTTCAATTTCCACTTCGCACCCGGCTTTTGAAGAAGCAGAAAAAATAGTGAGCGAAAGGATAATTAAATTAATGGGAATTAAAGGAAATCAAACGGTGGAAAGTTTTCATAAAAGATTGGGAAAAATAATGTGGGAAAAATGTGGTATGGCTCGTAATGCAAAAGGTTTGCAGGAAGCCATCACAGAAATTCAAATCTTAAAAAAAGAATTTTGGGCCGATGTAAAAATCCCCGGAGATATTAATGAAATGAATACCGAGCTTGATAAAGCTGGAAGAGTAGCCGATTTTATTGAACTGGGTGAATTAATGTGTGTTGATGCCTTGGAAAGAAATGAAAGTTGTGGCGGTCACTTTAGAGAAGAATCACAAACAGAAGAAGGCGAAGCAAAACGAGATGATGAAAATTATAGCTATGTTTCCGTGTGGGAATTTAAAGAAGAAAGTGACTGGCAATTAAATAAAGAGTCTTTAACTTTTGATATTGTAAAACCATCGCAACGATCATACAAATAAAATGAAAGTAAGCGGATTCACTTTTGTAAAAAATGCAGTAAAATATGGATATCCTGTGGTTGAGTCCATTAACTCTATTTTACCCATTGTAGATGAAATGATTGTTTGCCTTGGAGATTCAGAAGATGAAACTAATAAATTAATTGAATCAATTATCTCAAGTAAAATAAAAATTATTCATTCTATTTGGGATAATAATTTGCGAGAAGGAGGAAAAGTACTGGCAGTAGAAACAGATAAGGCAATGGATGCTACTGCATCTGATAGCGATTGGCTCTTTTACATACAGGCAGATGAAGTTTTTCATGAACAGTATCATTCTATAATATACAATGACATGGAAAAGTATAAAGTGGATAATAAAGTTGATGGGTTATTATTTAATTACCATCATTTTTATGGAAGTTATAATTTTATTGGTGATGGTCGACAATGGTATTCAAAAGAAATAAGGGTTATAAAAAATAATAAAAAAATACGTAGTTATCAGGATGCACAGGGGTTTAGAATGGATGATCAAAAACTGCAAGTTAAATTAACTGATGTCTATATGTATCATTATGGCTGGGTTCGTAATCCAATAACTATGCAAAAAAAGCATACCGATTTTGGTATGTTTTGGAATGGGATAGAGTTACATGCCAAATGGATAGCAGTTCAGGAAAAAAAATCGAGTAGTTTTGATTATTCTAATATTGATTCGATAACTACTTTTAATGGCACACATCCTAAAGTGATGCATAATTTAGTTAGTAAAGAAGATTGGACTTTTAATATGGATGTTAGAAAAAAAAATTTTAAAAATACAAAACAAAGAATTTTATATTTTATAGCACAACATTTTGGATGGAGACCCTTCGAATACAGTAACTATAAACGCATTTAAGCAATATGGAACAGTACAATATGAACCTCACACTAAAAGTGTGGAAACAAAAAAACAGTAAATCAAATGGTAGTTTCGAAACTTACCAAGTAAAAGATATTTCCTCTGAAATGTCTTTTTTAGAAATGTTTGACGTTTTAAACGAACAACTCATTAAAGCCGCTAAAAATCCAATTGCTTTCGATCACGATTGTAGGGAAGGAATTTGTGGTATGTGTAGTATGTATATTGATGGCAGAGCACATGGACCTTGGACTAAAAATACAGTATGTCAATTGCATATGCGTGCTTTTAAAGATGGCGATACCATTGTAGTTGAACCCTGGCGCTCTGCAGCTTTTCCTGTTTTAAGAGATCTTGTTGTTGATAGGTCTGCATTTGATCGCATTATGCAAGCAGGTGGATTTGTTTCTGTTAACACTGGTAATGCTGTAGAAGCTAACACATTACCAATTGATAAAAATGATGCAGATGCTTCTTTTGATGCAGCATCCTGCATTGGTTGTGGCGCATGTGTGGCTGCGTGTAAAAATAGTAGCGCTATGTTATTTGTTAGCGCTAAGGTTTCTCAACTGGCTTTATTACCTCAAGGACAACCCGAAAGAGAATCAAGGGTATTGAATATGGTTGCACAAATGGATAAAGAAGGCTTTGGTAACTGTACCAATACCTATGCCTGTGAAGCTGAATGTCCTAAAGGTATCTCGATTTCAAATATCGCAAGAATGAATCGTGACTATTTAAAAGCAGGCTTAAATTCAGCCGAATAATAGATCTTAATATTTAAAAGATTTACTATAAAATAAGACTAGCTATCCTGCCTTGTACATTTATTAGTAATTTTAACCTTACTAATCTCCAAAAAATATTGAAGCATAAAAGGATATATTTATTCCTGCTGTTTATTTTATTTGTGCAGTTTATTTATGCACAGATAAATCTACCTGCGCTTTCTAATCTTCGAAAAATACTAGTCAGTACAAAATTACACACAATACAAATTGATTCTGTAAGTATCATCCCAGGTTCTGTAATTATTGAGGGTATTCTGCCAAATACTTTTCAGGTAGATGATGTCAATGCAACTATCACCTGGATACAAAAGCCTTTAATAGCAAATGTGATAGTAAGCTACCGAGTTTTTCCGTATAAATTAAATGCAGTAGTAAGGCATTTTAATTATGATAGTATAAAGTATAATTTTTTAAACAATAATTATTTTACAATGAAATCAGTGGCTTCAAAAATTAATCCTTTTATAAATTTCGGAAAAATAGAATCGGAGGGAAGCTTTGGACGTGGTATGTCATTTGGTAATAGTCAAGATGCAGTGATAAACTCTAGTCTTAATTTACAATTAAATGGTTTTATAGGTGATAGTCTGGAGTTAACTGCTGCAATCACCGATAATAATATTCCTGTTCAGCCTGATGGTAATACAAAGGATCTGCATGATTTTGACCGTGTTTATTTGCAGGTCAAGAAAAAAGGTTGGCAAGCAAATTTTGGAGATATAGGTATCCGCCAAAGTAAAAATTATTTTCTTGATTTTTACAAAAGGTTACAAGGCGTATCTTTTATCACCGATAATAAAATTAGCAAAAATTTATCTAATTCGTTATTGGTAAGCGGCGCAATTGCTAAAGGCAAATTTACCAGAAATAAATTAACACCTATTGAGGGAAACCAGGGGCCATATCGTTTAGCAAGCCCTAATTTAGAATTGTTTTTTTTAGTGCTTTCCGGTACCGAAAGGGTATATATGGATGGCGAATTATTGCAGCGTGGCGAAGATCAGGACTATGTAATAAATTACAATACAGCCGAATTAACCTTTACACAAAAACACTTAATAACAAAAGATAAAAGAATACAAATTGAATTTGAATATGCCGATCGTAACTTTTTAAACTCGCAAATATATTTAAATGATGAATTAGTAATTAAAAATAAATTTTTTATTAATGTTGGATTCTATAGCAATGAAGATGCAAAAAATTCTTCTATCAATCAGGTACTAGATAGTAGGCAAAAACAGTTTTTAGCAAATATTGGAGATTCAGTAGATATGGCCTATTATATAAATGCAGTAAGAGACACCTTAAGCGTGGGTAAAATTCTTTACAAAAAAAAAGATAGTATATATAACGGTAATCTACATGATTCTATTTTTGTTTTTTCTAATAATCCCAACGATATATTATATAATTTAAGTTTTACTTATCTAGGTCCCGGAAAAGGTAATTACACATCACTGCAAACGACTACTAATGGCAAAGTATTTGGCTGGGTTAAACCCGATATATTTAACAATAAACAAGGTGATTATGCTCCGGTACTTTTATTGATTTCTCCCAAAAAACAACAAATACTAACTATTGGAGGATTGTATAGTATTAATTCAAAATTAAAAGTTAAGGCAGAAGTAGCTATAAGTAATTATGACATCAATCTTTTTTCCAGTAAGGATAAAAGTAATGATAAAGCCATCGCTGCCAAACTTCAATTTATACAGGAGGATATCCGGATTAACTTATTTAAAAAGATATTATTTGTGCAAACAAAATTTGATTACGAATTTGTACAACGCAAATTTAAAACAGTTGAACGGTTACGAAATATTGAATTTTTACGCGACTGGACTTTGCCTTATAATTTTAGTATTGCAGATGAACATATTATAAATGCATCAATAAAACTTGCAAATAGTAAAGGAAATTTTTTGCAATATGATGTTAGTAGCTATACACGAAGTGATGCTTATTCAGGTTTGCGACAAGTACTAAATAGTTACAATAATATAAACGGATGGAAACTCTCTAATCAAATAAGTTATACCAACATTAATTATATACTACAAAATGGTTATTTTTTTCGGCCATCAGTAGATCTTTCAAAAGAATTAACTGCTTATAATAAAATGCAAGTAGGTATTAAATATAATAGTGAGCATAATAAACTACATATTAAAGCAGCAGATACTTTATCCGCATTAAGTTATGCATTTAATGTATGGCAGGTATATATCAAGTCTAATTCTGCTAAAACAAACAAATGGGGGATTTCCTATTTTACTAGAAATGATCTATTGCCTATAAAATATAAATTATATAATGCTAACAGAAGTGATAACTATAATTTTTTTTTCGACATAGTGAAAAATGAAAAGCATCAGATTAAACTAAATGTGACTTATCGAAAACTTCATATTTTTAATAAGGTCATTAGCAAACAAAAAGCAGAAGAGAGTTTATTAGGCAGAGCAGTATATTACGTTAATGACTTAAAAGGCTTCATAACTGGCAATATACTTTATGAACTTGGCTCGGGCCAGGAGCAAAAAAGAGAATACACTTTTGTAGAAGTTCCTGCAGGACAAGGTGAATTTACTTGGATAGATTATAACAGAAATGATATTTCAGAACTTAACGAATTTGAAATAGCCATTTTTCAGGATCAAAAAAAATATATTCGTGTATTTACGCCAAGTAATCAATATGTGAAAGCAAATTATGTACAGTTAAATTACAGTTTTTTATTAACTCCAAAAAATATTATTAAGACTTCGGTAACTGGTTTTAAAAAAATATTAGCACGTTCCAGCGTTAGTTCTGCTCTGCAGATTAATAAGAAAGATATAAGTAATGGAAAATTTCAATTTAATCCATTTGCCAATAAATTAGTTGATACTACTTTAATTTCCTTAAACTCGTTTTTATCAAATACTTTATTTTTTAATAGAAGCAATATTAAATGGGGCATTGATATTACACATAGCATCAATAATGGTAAATCTTTATTAAGTTATGGATTTGAAAGTCGCAAACTTCGGAACTTATTAAGTAAATTAAGATGGAATATAAACAAATCATTAACCACTACTTTAAGTTATAAGCAGATAAAAAATTTATTACAAACTAAGGGGCCAAAATTTGATAATCGAAATTATATTGTTTTGCAAAATATTATAGAGCCATCTTTATCTTATGTATATAAAAGTAATTTGAGGGTTACTTTAACTTATGCACAAGCAAAAAAAAAGAATATGATTGATTCTTTAGAATCCTCTTTAAGTCATGTACTAACTGCAGATATACGTTATAATTTGATATCTAGCAGTACAGTAAATACTAGGTTTTCCTTAAATAATATTAGCTATAAAGGTTATCCCGGATCGGCCAATAGTACAGTTGGATATATTTTATTAGATGGGTTGCTGCCCGGAAAAAATTATTTGTGGAATCTAGAATTTACAAAACGTTTAGCTGGTAATATAGAAATGAGTATACAATACGAAGGGCGAAAACCAGAAGCCGCAAGATCCATTCATATTGGGAGGGCTTCTATTAGAGCCATATTTTAATTATAATTACATATAGCTAGGGATTTCTGCTGCCTTTCTTCCCTTAAAGATTTCATTTAACTATATAATCCCCCTTTTTTTAAACTACGAATAGGTTCACCAATTTTAAATGCATTAAGTTAAGATAAATAAATATTGTAACATGAATGCTTAAAAATTTAATATATGAATTTGTATCTTTGAAACATGAGTGCAGAAAAGATAATCAGTGATTGGAAGAATAATAAGTATAAAAACATCTATTGGATAGAGGGGGAAGAGGATTATTATATTGATATGATAATAGATTATGCTGAGCATAACATATTAAATGAGGCAGAAGCTGAATTTAATTTAACCATTTTTTATGGTAAAGATGCGGATTGGACTTCAGTAATTAATGCATGTATGCGTTATCCTATGTTTGCTGAGCGTCAGGTTGTTTTGCTTAAAGAAGCACAAAACATGAAAGATATTGAAAGGTTAGAAAGTTATATAGAGAACCCATTAATCTCAACAATTTTTGTAGTTGGGTATAAAGCAAAAGGACTTGATAAAAGGGGGAAACTTTACAAACAACTTAAAAAATCTGCAGAAATTTTTGTTTCAGAAAAAATAAAAGATTACAAATTACAGGAATGGATTGGTTTATATGTTCGATCTCTAGGTTATAAAATAAATGCTAAAGCAATTAGTCAGTTAGATGAACATATTGGTAATGATTTAAATCGTATTATTAATGAAATAGAAAAACTTGCGCTTAATTTAAAGGGCAAAAAAGATATAACCGAAGATGATATAGAAAATTACATAGGTATCAGCAAAGAGTATAATGTTTTTGAATTACAGTCTGCCATTGCTAAAAAAGATCTTGCCAAGGCAATTAAAATCATTCAATATTTCGAAGGTAATCCCAAAGCATCTCCTATACAAATGGTGCTGCCTGCTTTATATGCAAGTTTTAGTAAAATTTATTCCATATTTGGTATGCAAGATCATAGTGAAAATGCCCTTAAGCCACATTTTTATTTTAATATTAATGCAGTTAAAAATGCTTTAGAAACAGTTAATAATTATGGGTATGAAGGTGTAGAAAAAATATTGTTATTGTTGCACCACTATAACTTAAAGGGGGTGGGA
>CAMBEI010000052.1 GCA_945865645.1 Chitinophaga pinensis
ACGGCACTCAAGCAATCATCAAATATTACAATTTTAGGATTTTTTATTAAAGCACGTGCAATTGAAATTCGTTGTTTTTGCCCACCGCTTAAAGTAACTCCCCTTTCGCCTATCGTTGTGTTATACCCTTGTGTAAATTTATCTATTTCCTTATGAATGCTTGCTTGTTTAGCCGCTTGTATCACTTCTTCTTCTGTAGCTTGATTATTTCCAAATTGAATATTATTTTTAACGCTATCACTAAATAAAAATATATCCTGTGGCACATAGCTTATTTGTAATCGAAGCGAACGAATATTAAATTTATTCACAGGGATTCCATCATAGGCAATTAAGCCATTTTGTGGTTCATACATACGTAACAACAATTGTGCTAATGTTGATTTACCTGATCCTGTTCGACCTACAATTGCAATTTTTTCACCTGTATTAATTTGTAAAGAAAAATCTTTTAAAGCATGAATGCCTGTATGCGGATAAACAAAATTTACGTTAGTAATAGTTATTTGACCTTGTAAATTGGGGATTACAAATTCTTTTTTAATATTAATTGTCGGCTCAGTAAATAAAAATTCATTAATTCTTTTTTGCGAGGTTGCAGCCCGCTGTGTCATACTAGCCGTCCATCCAATAGCACTTACTGGAAAAGTTAACATTTGTATATACATCACAAATTCGGCAATTCTACCTACGCTTGCACCTTCTACTTGATTAACAACATCTAAGCTACCAACCATTATAGTTATGAGGGTACTCAATCCTACAAGCAGGGCCATACTTGGAAAATAAATAGATTCTGTTTTTGCTAGACTTAATGCATTATCTCGGTAAGCTTCACTTTTCTTTTTAAAAAATCCCAACATTGCTTTTTCTTGAACAAAAGATTTTATAACTCGTATACCTGAATAAGATTCCTGAGCATTGGTTGTTAGCTCACTTAAAAGCGCTTGGATGCGTTCGCTTTTTTTATTGATTATAGTATTAATCAAATAAATAGTGATGGCTAAAATGGGCAAGGGCGCTAATGCAACTAAAGTAAGTTTTGGGCTAGCTTTTAGCATAAAAAATATACTAAAACTAAGCACAGCAGCAAGGTTTATAAAATACATTATAGCAGGTCCAGTGTACATTCTCACTTTACTTACATCGTCTGATATCCGATTCATTAGATCTCCAGTACTATGAGTTTTATAAAAATTGGTATCTAATTGTTGGTAATGAGAAAAAATTTCATTTTTTTGATCATACTCAATATGTCGGCTCATAACAATTATTGTTTGACGCATTAAGAACATAAAAAAACCACTTATAATAGCAATAGCAAACAAGGTAATACCTGTAAATAGAATTTTATTTGCCGGGTACTTATCGAATTGGGATATTACTTGACGTACAGCAAAATCATATTTTTTTTCATTTTTTTTAAATAAATTTTCATTCGTGGGATGAATGGTTTGAACAACATGATTAACCACATAGCCGGTAAGTTGCGGAGCAAGAATGCGAAAATAATTAGTGAGTACAACAAAAATAAACCCTAGGATAAAATGCCAACGATATTTCCAAAAGTATTTTTTTAGCGTAGAGAGATGTTTCATTATTGGTCAAATATATAATAAATAAATTCTGCGTATTTATATATATTCGAATTAGTTTAAATAATTAATCTTCTACTAACATTAAATATATCTGTGGAGGTAGCTTTGCACACTGTTAATTAGTGCATTACAAGCTATAAATAATGGGGATACGAGAAAATATAATACTAGTTTTTTTATTATTAATTAAATAAGATTTTATCATTCCTCTATAAGTTTTATGAAATGGGTCCTAATTATTTATTTTAAAATAATTCGATATCTCAATTAAGCATTTGTAAAATTCATTAACTGATAAAAACATTCGTATCTACCAATTGCGCTGCTTGTAAATACCATTTTCTTTATTCTAAAAATCATCAAATCTGCCATTGCCATTTGGAAAGCAATGAATAGATACTAAACGATGTTTAAAACGAATTCCTATTTCTTCGTGTTTAAGTGTAAAATTGCATAAAAATACCTGCTTCATTTGAAGCAGGCTAATTGGCTTTTGCGGAGAGCTAGGGATTCGAACCCCAGGACCTGTAACAGTCAACAGTTTTCAAGACTGCCGCAATCGACCACTCTGCCAGCTCTCCAAGGCAAAAATACGGTTACAGTTTGTATAACCCAAAAAAAAGATGAAGATTACAATTTAAGAGAGGTATATACATTTTTTTATGGCTAAATATATTTTTAAAATTATAATTTATTAAACATTTAATATCATAAATTGTTACTCTTATTAAGAGTTTATCAGTTAAAATTTAAATCATGTTAAAATATTTGTTACTTTCTATTGTAAGTTTTACAAAATTAAGTTCCTGTGCACAAAAAGATTATAATATAAATATTGAAAAAGTAAATAAAAAAATGAATAATTCTAACTCATTTAAAATGGAAACAGCAACATTTGGAACTGGCTGTTTCTGGTGTACCGAAGCTATTTTTCAACAACTAGAAGGCGTTGAAGAAGTTACTAGTGGTTATAGTGGAGGCTCTGTACCTAACCCAACATACGAAGAGGTTTGTAGCAAAACTACTGGTCATGCAGAGTGCTTAAATATTAAGTATAACCCTGCAAAAATTAGTTTTGATGAACTACTAGAAGTTTTTTGGCAAACGCACGATCCTACAACATTAAATCGCCAAGGTGCTGATGTGGGTACACAATACCGTAGTGTAGTTTTTTATCATGATGAGGATCAAAAAATGAAGACCGAAAAATACAAAGCAGCTTTAAATAAAACAGGTGCTTTTAGTAGCCCCATTGTAACTAATTTAGAACCATTTACTATATTTTATGCTGCAGAAGAATTACATCAAAATTATTATATAAGTAATTCCAGTCAATCTTATTGCCAGTTTGTAATAAGGCCTAAAGTAGAAAAATTTGAAAAAGTTTTTAAAAACAAACTCAAAAAAAATAAATAAATAAGTATTTATAATATATTCTACCCCAGCTAATTCAATTTTATTTAAATTATGATTATTAGATTAGTATTTATTATAAATTATATTCTTCATTTATAAGAGCTGAAGGTATTTTTAGTACAACTATAGTTACTTTTTAAATCTACTTCTTCATTTAGTATATTTTTAAACTATCAAGAATTTAAATAATCATTACCTTGTATCGATACTGTTCACCATTAATATATGTCGTCATTGTAAAGTATTTTTTTTGTCCTTCTTAATTCTAACAGATTTAAGCTATTAGGCGTAAAGTCTTTAATATTTAAATGTACTAGATGAATGGCCATATCATACCAAAGCGGCACAACTGGGGCATCATTAATAATAATTTGATCCATACGTTGGTACAGCTTATACCTTATACTATCGTTGGATTCAGCTACTGCCTTTTCATAAAGTAAATCAAATGCTGCATTTTTATAGCGAGTATAGTTTGGAGGGGCAGGGTTCTTACTATAAAAAACACTAAGATAATTTTCTGCATCAGGATAATCTGCAATCCAGCTCCCCCTAAAAAATAAAGCCTGCGATTTAGCTGTCTGCTCCATTAGCAAACTTTTTTGTAAAATTTCTACCTGCACTTTAATCCCTACTTGTAAAAGCTCATTAGCAATATAAGTTCCTAAGTCGCTATAAATTGGAACAGTTAATAATTTTATTTCTGGTAAATTTTTTCCTTCTGGATAACCCGCCTCCGCTAATAATTTTTTTGCCATTATAATATCATAATGATAACCCTTTACTGCATTCGTATCAAATGATGGAAGACCTGCGGGAACAAATCCACTTTCTGCAGCTATGCCTATACTATTACGTAAGTACAGCATCATTTTTTTTCTATCAAACCCATAATTTATTGCTTGTCTAATTTTTTGTAATCGCAATGGCGATTTTTTAACAAATTCATTATTGCTATCAACCAAAATACCCAAATACTCAATATTTAGATAAGGTTTCTTTTGTAAATGAATGGTATTATGCCATATATTTTTTAAACTCCCTGTTTTGGTTAAAACTTCATCTTTAAAAGATGGGTCAATATCATCAATAAAATCTAAATTATTTTGTTGAAACGCTAAAAATTCTGTGGCCTTACTATCGTAAAATGAAACCTTAATACCATCTAAATAGGGTAATGGTTTTCCTTCTGCATCTTTTTCAAAATAGGTTTGATTTTTTTTTAAAATAAGTGCCTGCCCCTCTTCCCAGGCAACAAAACTAAAAGGTCCGCTACCCACTGGATGGCGACGAAAATCATTTTTATATTTATCTACCGCTTCTTTGGGAATGATAGAACAATACTGCATACTTAATATGCCAAGAATAGATTGAAATGGCCTTAGTAAATTAAGTTGAAAAGTTGTATCATTAATAGCTATAAATCCATTTACAGAATCTACTCGGTTATTAAAGATCCATGCACCTGGACTCGCTGTATTTTTATCAATAATTCTTTTGTAACTATATAGTACATCGTAGGCAGTAAGTTTTCGTCCTATGCCTTTAACAAAACAAGCATCATTTGTAAAAAAAACATCATTTCTTAAATGAAAAGTAAAAGTTAAGTTATTATTAGAACTACTCCAGCTGTTTGCCAGAGAGGGCTGTAATTGCATATTACTGTCTATTTCAACAAGCGTATTGTAAATTTGATGTGTAGCCCACATCACTTGTTTATTTTTTGCAAAAGCAGGATCTAGCGATGCAAGGCCACTGCTCTCGTTGTAACGAAATATTTTTTTATAGTTGTGTCGATGGTTATAACAGGAAGATAATGTAACTATTCCCCAAAACGCAAATCCACAAATAAAAAGGATGAACGGCTTATTGTATAGGTGTTGTAATGACATAAAAAAACTAAATTAGCATTTATATACAAATTCACATGAAACAACTTTTTAAAATTTGCTCAACTGTTGCTTTTTGCTTGTTGCTTTTTACTATGGCACAATCTCAGCCCTTAAAACCCTTAAAGTCATTTACCCATGCGGATACGCTAAGAGGCACTTATGGACCTACAAGAGATTGGTGGGAAGTATTGAAATATGACTTGTATGTAAAGTTTAATCTTGAAGACAGCTCAATTAATGGATATAATGTAATTCAGTTTAAAGCATTAAAAAAAGGCACAGTGATGCAGATTGATTTGCAAGAGCCCTTGATTTTAGACTCATTTAGATTTGCCATAGCTAATCTAGAATACGCTCCAGTTGCTTTAAATTTTACTAAAGATGGGGATGCTTATTTTATCAATTTTCCTAAATTTTTTAATTATTTAAAAAACGATACAAAAAATACATTATTGTTAACTATTTACTATCATGGAAAACCGCGTATCGCTATTCGTCCACCTTGGGATGGGGGTCTTATTATGAAGAAGGATAAAAACAACAATCCCTTTGTAAGTATTGCCTGCCAAGGTTTAGGAGCAAGTGTATGGTATCCCTGCAAAGATCACCAAAGCGATGAGCCGGATAGTGCCGAAATGCATATTACTATACCAGATACATTAACCTGTGTGGGTAATGGACGATTTAGGGGCAAAATAAATAATAGTGATGGTACGGCTACTTATCATTGGGCAGTTGTAAATCCCATTAATAATTACAACCTGATACCTTATATAGGTAAGTACACCAATTTTAATGAGTTGTATGATGGCGAAAATGGTAAGTTAGACATGGATTATTGGGTATTGGATTATAATTTGGAAAAAGCTAAAGAACATTTTAAGGATGCCCCTCGTATGATGAAAGCATTTGAATACTGGTTTGGTCCCTACCCTTTTTATACTGATGGATATAAATTAGTTGATGCCCCTCATTTAGGTATGGAGCACCAGAGCGCTACAGCTTATGGCAATAAATATCTTAAAGGTTATTTAGGTAAGGATCAATCTGGTAGTGGTTGGGGTTTACAATGGGATTTTATTATTATACATGAGAGTGGTCACGAGTGGTTTGCTAATAATATTACTACTAAAGACATTGCAGATATGTGGGTACATGAAGGCTTTACCAATTACAGCGAAACCTTATTTACAGATTATTGGTATGGCAAAGCGGCTGGTGATGCCTATTGTATTGGTACAAGAAAGGGAATTAGAAATGATATACCCATAATTGGTACTTATCAAGTAAACCAGGAAGGTAGTGGTGATATGTATCCCAAAAGTGGGAATATGTTGCATAGCATTAGACAGGTAATTAACGACGATGAAAAATTTAGACAAATATTGCGGGGATTGAATAAACAATTTTACCACCAAACAGTTACTACGGAGCAGATTGAAGATTATATAAACAAACAAAGTAAAATTAATTTTAGTACCGTATTTGATCAGTATTTAAGAACAATTCAAATACCTATATTAGAATATAAAATTGATGGCAAAACACTATCCTACCGGTATATCAATTGTGTAAAAGGATTTGATTTACCCTTAAAAATTACTTTTAAAAAAGAACAATGGATAAAGCCAACTGAGCAATGGAAAACGATTAATTTATCAGTTGAAGGGGATAATAATTTTTCTGTAGACCCAAATTTTTATATTAAAACAAAAAAGGTAGAGTAATTTAGCAACAAATAAATTCATGTCGCAAATACGTAAGCAAAGTATTATTTCTTCCATGGTGGTATACATTGGCTTTGCTATCGGTTTTTTTAACACTTACTTATTTACTAGAGAAGGTGGTTTTACACAAGCTGAGTATGGTCTTACAGGGATATTTATGGCTGTAGCGAATATTATGTTCTCATTTGCCAACTTTGGCATGGTTTCCTATGTTCATAAATTTTATCCTTATTACAACGAAAACTTACCTGAAAAGAAAAATGATCAACTCAGTTGGGCAATATTTTTTTCTTTGTTTGGATTTAGTTTGGTAGTTATTGGGGGTATTCTATTCAAAGATTTGGTTATTAAAAAATATGGAACTAATGCCCCTGATTTGATTAAATATTATTATTACATTTTCCCTTTTGGCTTGGGGTTAACTTTATTTGCTATTTTAGAATCCTACGCATGGCAAGTAAAAAAATCTGTTTTTTCTAATTTTTTACGCGAAATACAGTTTAGAATTTTAACAACTCTACTTATTTTATTGAGTTTAACTGGTATCATATCATCATTTGATCTGTTTATCAAAATTTATTCTTTTACCTTTCTCGCAATCGCATTGGCACTATTAGTATATCTTCTCTACAATAAACTTATTTGCTTTACATTTTCTGTAAGTACGGTTTCTAAAAAGTTTTTTAAAAAAATAATTGCCCTTGTTTCATTTGTTTATGGTGGTGGCCTAGTATTTACCATTTCTATGGTAATTGATACCATTATAATTGCGGCTGTATTACCTAACGGACTTGCATTAGCAGGCATTTATACCCTAGCACAAAATATTGCTAGTTTAATACAAGCACCACAACGAGGCATTATTTCTTCATCGCTAGGGGCCTTGTCAAAAGCATGGAAAGATAAAGACATGATAAAAATAAATAGAATTTATCACAGCTCTTCTATTAACCAGTTAATTTTTTCTGTAGGCATGTTTGCATTAATATGGCTAAATTTTGCTGATGGTGTTTTTATATTTCATTTGCAGGCAGGTTATATTGATGCAAAATGGGTTTTCTTTTTTATTGGATTAATGCGCATTGTTGATATGGGCACTGGCGTAAATAGTCAAATTATAGGCACATCAACTTTTTGGAAATTCGATTTCTTAACTGGAATTATTTTACTTTCTTTAACCCTCCCACTTAATTATATTTTAACTAAACATTATTATGGTGTAATGGGGCCCGCTATTGCTAATTTAATAACCTTTTCTATTTATAATCTTATTAGGTATGTATTTTTAATTAATAAATTTAAATTACAGCCTTTTACTTTAAAAACAGTTTACACCTTAATAATTGGAGCAACTTCTTTTTATTGTTGTTATTTTTTATTTAACGATGTACATGGATTTTTAGGTATAACAATTAGAAGTATCGTTTTTATGATAATATTTATAGCAGCTTCTATTGCATTAAAATTATCGCCTGATATATCGCCACTTTGGCTTACCTTAAAAAAACGACTAGGAATAATAAAAAAAATCGTTCGCGATATTAAGATTGTATAAAGCTATTCATTGCCATGTTGTAGTTGAGTTAATTCTGCCTGAACCTACATATTTACTGCTCCAATAGGATTCAGAAAAATTGCTAATGGTTACTCCAATGCTGGTACTTGCATGTGTAAAGTATCCGTTTCCTAAATACAACCCAACATGACTAACCCCTCTTCTTGTTTTAAAGAAAACTAAATCTCCTTGCAATATGTCCTCTTTGGCAAGTTTTACACAATCCTTATATTGATCACGTGAAGTTCGGGCAATTATCAATCCATAGGCCTGACTAATTAAAGCACTTGTATAGGCACTACAATCAATGCCATTGGCCGTTGCACCACCATATCGGTAAGGGGTACCCCACCATTTCACCATTTCGTTAAATAATGTTATGTTTGTTATTAGTTCAACCTCAATATTAAGTAACTGAGCATATTTAAAATGTAAACAAGTAAAATTTTCAATGGTAGAAAATTCATCATTAATTAAAATGTTTAGATAAGTTTTGTCTTTATTTGTTTTAGATAAAGACGTTTTCCTATTTAATCCTCCCCTTTTTTCTGATTCTTCAATAAATTTTATTGTTTTTTTATTATCAATAGTAATATTGTCCCGTTCATTATTAACAGATGGTTGTGCCTTTGCCGTAAAAGATATTACTGTATAAATGCATAATTGTAAAGGAATAAAAAAGAAATTTTTCATGTGTAACCTTTGGGACTTAAAACGTATGTTAAACTTAGGATTATGTTATTTATCCTTGCATTCTTATCAATTCGCTGTAAGGGTATTAAAAATCAAGAACCATTACGATAAAATATGAATAAACTGTTTACAAAGGTAACTTTCATTACTGGTAAATACAAGTTACGAATAAAATATTAACTTTTAATATAATATATTAAAAATTTGTGGAAAAACGAATTAGAGTTCAAAGTTTTAGTTAACGATATTTGTATTTATTTTTTATGATTTAACCATTCATTATACTATAATAAGTATTGTTAATATATCATAAGAATAAATAGTAATAGAATAAATAAGTATATGAATTTTTCGCATTTACACGTACATACGCAGTTTTCCTTATTAGATGGTGCTGCTTCTATAAAAGGGTTGTACAAAAAAGCAATAAATGAGGGTATGCCGGCTCTTGCTATAAGTGATCATGGTAATATGTTTGGGGCTTTTGAATTTGTAAAAGAGGCCTATAATCATCAAAATGCAGATGGCTCTTTAAAAGTTAAGCCAATTGTTGGATGTGAGTTTTATATAACTCAAGATAGACACCGTAAAACATTTAGCAAGGAAGAAAAAGACCCTCGGCACCACCAGATTTTGCTTGCAAAAAATGCACAAGGGTATAAGAATTTAGTTAAGCTTACCTCACTTGGTTACATTGAAGGGCTGTATTCTAAATACCCCCGTATTGATAAAGAACTAATTCATAAATACCACGAAGGACTTATAGCCACCACCTGCTGCTTGGGTGCTTTAGTGCCTCAATCTATTTTAAAAAAAGGAGAAGC
>CAMBEI010000053.1 GCA_945865645.1 Chitinophaga pinensis
GATCAGTTTCATAAAGTGTTGCTACCTTATGACTGACCGGTTCGAGTCCATTACACAACCACCAGACAAAAAAAGTTAATGAAATTAAGATGTTGGTGACTTTTGTAAATCGCATAATTTTTCCAATAGCTCTTTCGCTTTTATTTTGCCATAAAAGAGTAGCAAAAAAAGCCAGCATTGGTATGGCGATAAATAATATAAGCACTTGTTCCATTTGGTTTGAATAATTTTAATCTAATAAATACACTGGTAAGTTTTCTTCCGTGGCATGCACTATATGATTTGTTTCCATTTCCTTTGCCCCTTCAATAAATTCTTTCATGTTATGAATGGTTTTTATTTCACTGGCATTGGTAATGGGTTCGTATTTTGCAAAGGCCCCGTTCTTAAAATAATAAAACTGTTTCTCTGCCGGATGAAGTGCTATAATATGTACCCATTCATTTTTATACCATTCAAATACTTCCGGACTGGAGTTAATTGCTTTTAAAACAATATCTGGTTGATGTTCTACTATTACCAGCAATCTTACCGGATCATGCACTTCAATCATTTGCCAGGGCAGTCCGGGCCGCAGATCTCCATCGCTGCTGTTGGCTACCCCAAATAAACCCATTACATTATGCGGCAACTTTGTACCGGCACCCATTTTAATATTATCAACTCTTGAGAAATAATATTCCAAATTGATACCACCACAAACCAACCCAATGGGCCGCATCACTGCAGATAAAATTGATCCATCGGGGTCGGTGGTATAATCATAACTGTTTAAAAAAGCTCTTCTGTCTAAAAATAATCCTTTGGTTGTTTGCCTGCGGCCGATGATAGCTAATGTGTTGGTTCCATGTCCCAACTCAGGTCTTGGTTCAAACAAAGAAACAGAACGGTTGTGAATAGCTTTACGAACCTGCTCTAATTCCTGTTTGGTGTTGATGGATGCAAATCGCCTGCTTCGTTCTTTTGCATTCAGGTTTAACGCTGTTTCAAAATTTTGTTTGTTAGTAAGGTGTCTTTGTGCATTTTCAATAGTCAGTGTATCTTCATCATAATAACCCCATACATCGGCAGCCGTATCATGCATACTGCCAATAAACTGAGTAGTTTCCGGAATTACAATTCCTTTCGTTGCTAATATCTCCCTTACTTTTTTATGATTTAAAATATAAGATTGCACTCTTGCATTTGTGGCGCCTGGCCTTCCGCTACAAGCTCCACAATCATGGGCGCCGTGATGCGGATTATTAGCACTGCTGCTGCCATGAGCGACAAAATAAATAATGGGCGCAAAACACTTAACCATACCAATACCCCTTAAGAAATTTTCTCCCCGGGTTACCATTTCATCTAATGTATAGCCGACCTGTAATCCGGTCTCAATATTTGCCGGATTTTCATTTTCAATTGTAAGCATGGATAACTTATCCATGTATCCGTATGCATTAGATATTGCCGGACTCATTTTTGGGCGAAACAATAATTGTATTTTTTTTGCAAAGGCCCAAAAACCAAAACTGATACTTAATAAAAATCCAGATAAAATGCCGTGGGTAAGTTTGGTATAAATCAGCTCATTTTTTCGGATTGATTTAGCGCCGGATTCTTTAATTAAATATTTAGGTGTAACAGGTGCAGGACAAAGTTTATCATAAAACTTTCCGCCTTCCTGTTGAAAATAAAACTCTACACCGAAAAATCCGGGGGCGCCGAATGTTTCTGCATTTTTATCAACCGCTTCAATATGACGGCGTATAGAATCTTCTCTTTCATCAATACAAAATATAGCCTGAAAAGAAGGTATGGAATCTGCTGTTAAAGATGATTCTAAATGCACCGGGAAGTTTGCAGCCATCCTTTTTTCATCAGACATAATTATTCCCTTTAACACTGAGTCGTAATAACTCCATTCAAAAGCATCCTGCCATAATTCTATTACTTCTGCCAATTCAGTTTTAGGAACATCGGCAAATAAATTAACTGGCGGAGTGGTAACGTGATTGGCTAAAGGCTGCCATTTACTACCCAAAGTATGATTTAATGCATCCAGCTCTATAAGTAATTCAAACTCAAGTAATTCTTTCAATGTAATCTGCTTTCGGTCGAGCAATGTTTGCGGATTATCTTCAACCGCACTTACAAAGCCACTCCATCCGGGATGGGCAAATTGCTGATCAAATAAATACTGTTCAAAATATTCTTCTTTACCAACAATTGTTTTTAACAGTTCTGTAATGCTATAATTACCTGATAAGAATTTTTGTTTAATAGCATTTGTTTTAAAGAAACTAACAAAACTATTTTGTTCCATTTCTTTCATGCTTTCCATAAAAGATTTATTCACCACCGGAAAACTATCGATAGCAATACCCTGGTCTAAAAAAGCACAAAGGATTCGAAACAGTAAGGGATGAACCTGGTTGTCTAAATCCAAACGGTAACCCTCTTTCCAATATTTGCGCAGTTGCCCGATACGTGGATGATTGATGCTGTCATAATCTTTGCTAATGATTTTTTCTTTCCAATCTGCCAAAGTTGTTTTGCCTTTCTTATTGGCAATTACCATTTGAAGCACATCTTCCCGTATTCTTCCGGTTATATACATTTCTCTGTATTCCGGCAATTGCAAATGCACCTGGAAGCCAAAAATTTTTGATGCCTTAAAAATAGCGTCATAAAATTTCATGTGCTGAAAAGCGTGTAAAGAATTATGATGAATAAAATCTTTTAATGCCTGTTGTGCAGGCAAAAAATGTTTTAATTCATGAATAACATGTGCTTCGTTAAATGTATGATTGCTCATATAAAATAAAATTGGGTTGGAGAAAATCTCCAGTCCTGTTAAAAAATTAATGCCTTAATTCGGCTACACTGAATTTGGGATTTTTCTCGTCTTTTATGAATTCTACATCCTTATAAAACTCCACTTTGCCCGTTTCAATATTATACATGCCTCCAATAACACCTATTTCTCCATTTTCTACCATTTGCTCTAAAATAAAACTGCGTTCAATAATATTTTTAACACTACGCTTTACATTTATAGAAGCTACGTTTTCAACAAACTTTTCGTTTTTTGAATTCCGCTTTTCAATATTGGTAGTTTTTGATTCGGAATAAACTGCTGGTTGTATTTTTGATAACAACTCGGTAAGGTTACCCATTTCTACATGGTCGCAGGCTCCTTTTACAGCTCCACATTTGGTGTGTCCTAGAACGACTATCAACTTTGACCCAGCTAGTTTACAGGCAAACTCCATACTTCCTAATATATCAGTATTTACAATATTACCCGCAATACGTACACTGAAAATGTCTCCTAACCCCTGATCAAATATCAATTCGGCAGATGTGCGGCTGTCGATACAACTAAGTATAGTTGCAAAAGGCCATTGGCCATCCCTGGTTTTGTTTACCTGACCCAACAGGTCACGCTGTGCCTTTAAATTTTTTATAAAACGGCCATTTCCTTCTTTTAATATCTCTAATGCCCCTCGTGGCGTTAATACTGCCTGTGTTTCTTTTGTATGCGTTTTCATTTTTTTTAAAATAAATATTTAATAATTAGGTTTTAAGTCGGTTCAACAAAATTGATTGTTTCAATCGTTATATTTTTTGTTTTAGCGTTGCTTCTATAATCACGGATGAGTTCTACTACGTCATATGCAATCGACTTAGAATTGGTGCAATCAATAATAACTTTTGAATTTGCGGGAATATCTTCGAGCTCTTTGATCACACTTGCTTTATTAAAAAAAGAAACTTCTTCGGCTAAAACTAGGTGATGAACTTCATGTCCTTCTTTGGTTGTTACCGTATCTTTCATGTAATGAGAATTTCGGTAACTGTGCCGTAAGGTGTAGAAAATGCCAAAAAGAATACCGATTGTAATTCCTTTTAGTAGGTCGATTGCCAAAATACCAATAACAGTAGCTAAAAAAGGTATGAATTGCTCCCATCCTAATTTGAACATTTGTAAAAACAGTTTCGGCTTTGCTAATTTATAACCCACCATTAGCAAAATGGCGGCTAAACTGGCAAGTGGTACCATGTTCAATACACTTGCAATTGTAATCGCACTGATCAATAAAAACAGACCATGAAGTATGGTTGATAATTTAGTCTTTCCTCCAAATGAAATATTGGCTGAACTGCGCACAATAACCTGCGTAACGGGGAGACCGCCAATCAATCCTGAAAAAATATTCCCCAGGCCCTGGGCTTTTAACTCCCTGTTGGTTGGTGTGATTCTTTTATTGGGATCCATTTTGTCAGTAGCTTCTACGCTCAGCAATGTTTCCAGGCTGGCAACAATGGCTAATACAATAGCGATCTTCCAGACCTCGAAATTTGTTATTGCTGAGAAATCAGGAAAAGTGAACTGGCTGAAAAAATCTGTCAAATTATTTGCAACCGGAAGCCTAACAACCTGGTCATCGGCTAAACTAAAATTTAATGTTCCTGCTTTAAACAAATAATTCATTATTATACCAAGAAATACAACCACAATCGGCCCCTGTATCAATTGAAATATTTTATGTTTTTTTGTTAACACAGTATCCCATAATATCAGGATAGCTAATGATATGGTCGCTATCAATACAGCTCCGAGTGTGATAAAATCTAATGCTTTTGCAATTTCAGAAAACGTATTTTGTCCGTTAGCCTGCAAAAAAGCATCATTGCCTTCCATGTCTTTATCCCAGCCTAAGGCATGCGGTATTTGTTTTAGAATAATCAACAATCCAATACCAGTAAGCATTCCTTTAATTACTGAAGAGGGAAAGAAATAGGCAATAAAACCCGCTTTGGCAAAACCAAGCGCAAGCTGGATAACACCGGCTAACACAACAGCTAATAAAAATACTGGCCAGGAACCAAGTGTAGCAATTGACGTCAAGACAATTACTGCAAGCCCGGCCGCCGGACCGCTAACTCCAAGGGGAGAGCCGCTGGCAATACCAACAACAATTCCTCCGATTATACCTGCTATTATGCCGGCAAATAATGGCGCGCCGGATGCCAATGCGATGCCAAGACACAAAGGGACTGCTACAAAAAATACGACAATACTTGCAGGAAGGTCCTGACGCCAAAAGGCGAATAAACTTTTATTCATAAAATAAATTTAATTGCTATTCGGTAAACAATACTTAAATAGTAACAGTACAATATCGTTACATCATCAGGCTGGCCTGATTGAGATTATTTAAAGAGATATTTAAATAAGAGAGTAATTGTGTTAACCGTTAATATCCGGCGGAGGGGTATTAATATCGGCATGATGCATGATGATGGCATTTTCTGAAGGAAGTAAAATCAGCAGGTTAGATTTGTATGCTACATGTTTATTATAAAACAATTTGTGCAGTATGATATTTTCTTTACTATCCTTTTCCTTTTGTGTATCCTCTTTTTCTTTCGTATCCTTTTCATTGGTCATTTCAAAGGAAAAACTAGTTTGATTAGGCCCATATATCCAATGCATCACTGGCAGCGCCTGCATCATAAAAACAAAGACAAAAAATATGGAAATCATTTTCTTCAAGTCCACAAAAATATAAATAGTTAACGGTAATTCAACTGTAGCGCAAAAATTTAACTTTTTTATGACAATAACTTTTTATTGTTTAATAAAAAACAGGAATTATATATTTAATCCTCCACAGGCGCTGATCACCTGACCGGTAATATAGTTTCCCATATCACAGGCCAGAAACAAACAAACATTGGCAATATCTTCTGTACTCGCAAATCTACCTAAAGGAATATTTGCTTTGTATTTATCGGCACTCTCGCCTTCTTTTAAATAGCTGGTCATATCGGTTTCTACAAAACCTGGTGCCACTGCGTTGCAACGGATATTGCGGCTGCCCAATTCTTTGGCAATGCTTTTTGTAAAGCCAATAATGCCCGCTTTGCTGGCTGCATAACTGGACTGACCTGCATTGCCCGTTTCACCTACAATACTGCTCATATTGATAATACTACCACTTCGCTTTTTCATCATTGGCTTTATAACCTGCTTGGTCATATTAAAAACACTTTTTAAATTTATTTGCATTACATCGTCCCACTGCTCAGGGGTCATGCGCATCAGTAAATTATCTTTTGAAATACCCGCATTATTTACACAAATATCTATGTCCCTAAATTCTTTCAATACATCATTTACAAAAATTTCGCAAGTCGCAAAATCGCCAGCATTACTTTGATAAGCTTTTGCTTTTACACCCAAGCTTGTTAATTTTTCTTCCAACGCTTTTGCTTTTTCTGCACTACTATCACTTATATACGTAAATGCTACATTACAACCTTGCTCAGCAAATTTTATTGCAATACCCTCTCCAATACCACGAGAGGCACCAGTAATAATTGCATTTTTTCCTTCTAATAGTTTCATATTTATCGACTTGTATTAAAAATAACATTAAAATTAAGGGTATTAAATATTTTTTACGGCAAAAATTTCTTCTAAAACCAATCGTTCATTACTTAAACGGGGCACCTTGTGTTGTCCACCCAATTTTCCCTTGCTTCTTAACCAGGCAGTAAAAGATCCTCTTGGCAATTTATGAACAATTGGTAAACGTAACGCAATATTTTTATGTCGCTTGGCTTCGTAATCGCTGTTTATGTTTTTTAAACAATCATCTAGCTCAAAAATAAACTTATCCAAATCATCAGGATCTTTATCAAACTCTATTAACCACTCATGCGCCCCATTGTTATTTTCGCTAAAATAAATTGGCGCGGCTGTATAGTCATTTACAATGGCATTCGTTTTTTCAGAAGCACTAGCAATAGCCTTGTCGCTATTGTCAATAATTAGTTCTTCACCAAAAGCATTGATGTAGTGCTTCAATCTCCCGGTAATTATTATATGATAAGGGTTTAGCTTAGTAAACTGTATTGTATCTCCAATTAAATATCTCCACAAACCGCCAGTAGTACTAATAATAAGAGCATAGTTTTTTCCAATAACTACATCTCTTAACCCTACAGTGATAGGTTTTTCTTTTCCGTATTCTTCCACGGACATAAATTCATAAAAAATACCATGCTCAGTAAAAAGCAACATTCCTATATCATTAGGACTTACTCTTGCCGATATAAAACCTTCGCTGGCATTATATATTTCCATATAATTTATTTTACCGCCAATAATTTTATCAAACTGTTCTTTATAAGGAATAAATGAAACGCCGCCGGTTATATAAAGCTCCAAATTTGGCCACACTTCTTTAATAGTAGCTTTCCCCTTTATTTCTAAAATTCGTTTTAGTAAAAGCAATGTCCAAGTGGGTATGCCAGACAAAGAAGTTACATTTTCTTCGGCAGTAAGCTGGGCAAGCTTTTCAATTTTATTTTCCCACTCATCAAGCAACGCAACACTTAATTCGGGTGTGCGAATCCATTGCCCCCAAAAAGGAGAGTTCTGCATTAACACTGCGCTTAGATCGCCATATTGTATTTCATCATTTAGTTTATTAATTTGATGAGAGCCGCCAATCACTAGTCCCTTGCCAGTTAATAGATCGCTTGATGGGAAATTATTGTAGTAATTACTAAGTAAATCTTTTGAGGCTTTAAAATGATTGTCTTTTAAACTTTCGTCACTAATAGGGATAAATTTACTTTTATCAGAACTAGTGCCGGAAGACATAGCAAACCATTTAACCGGGGTGTTCCATAAAATATTTTCTTCACCATTCATCATACGAAGTATGTATGGCTTTATGTTATCATATTCATGTATGGGTACATTTTTTTTAAATTCTTTAAGTGTAAAGAGTTTTGAAAAATTATATTTTCTCCCAAATTCGGTGTATTGAGCAGCGGTTACTAAATGCTGTAAAACTTCGCGCTGCGCTGCTTCTGGATGGGTACTCCAGTTTTCTATGCGCCATAAGCGCATACGAGCTAGTTTAGATATGGTAGAGGAGAGAAACTTCATTTGACCGACAAGATAAATAAATTACCGGGCAGCGTCAACATGTAAATAATCTTTACGCTTTAATTCAAAGTTTTTACCCAGATATAAACTTCGTACTTGTTCATCTTTAGCTAATTCTTCAGCAGTGCCATGTCTAAATATTTTGCCATCAATTAGCAAATAAGCTCGGTCGCAAATAGACAAGGTTTCATTAACATTATGATCGGTAATTAAAATACCAATATTTCTAAACTTTAATTTAGCTACAATGGCCTGAATGTCCTCCACTGCTATAGGATCAACACCTGCAAAAGGCTCATCTAATAAAATAAATTTAGGGTCTACAGCAAGTGCGCGCGCTATTTCTGTGCGCCGCCTTTCTCCACCACTTAAGGTGTCGCCATTGTTTTTACGAACACGTTGTAAATTAAACTCATCAAGCAGCATTTCTAATTTATTTTTTTGCTCTTGTTTGCTAAGTTTAGTCATTTCTAACACAGCTAAAATATTATCTTCAACGCTTAATTTACGAAAAACACTAGCTTCTTGTGGAAGATACCCTATACCCATTTGTGCCCGTTTGTACATTGGCAGCTTGGTAATATTGGTGTCATTTAAAAAAACCTCACCCTCATCTGGTTTAATTAATCCCACTACCTGATAAAAAGAAGTAGTTTTTCCAGCCCCATTTGGCCCAAGTAAGCCAACAATTTCTCCCTGTTTTACGTTAAAAGAAACCTTGTTTACAACGGTTCTGTTGCCGTAAATTTTTACTAGGTCTTTGGTATATATAGTTAAACTCAAATTGAAGAATTTATTACAAATTTAGTGTAAACCTTTTAATAGCATGTCACTTTACAATAATTAACGGCAATAGGATTTAAAATATTTTAATAA
>CAMBEI010000054.1 GCA_945865645.1 Chitinophaga pinensis
CAAAAAAAATAACTATACCTAGATTAGGAGGCGCCGAATCACTAAATGCAGCTGTTGCAACAGGCATTATTCTTTCGCATATAAAATAAAATTATCTAAACTGAATTGCCTTTACAGGTTTTATTTTCTTTATTAATAGGGTTGGAATAATTAAAGTAGCAAATGAAACCGCTAATGTGATCATACAAATTAATAAAACCTGCCACCATATAATTTCAGCATGAGCGGCATTCATGTAATAAGCTTCTTCATTCAATTTAATAAATTCTGTTTTTTCTTGTAACCAGCAAATAATAAGTCCGAGCGCTGCCCCAGCAGCAATTCCTGTAATTGCTATTACAGCGGTATTGTATAAAAAAATCTGTTGCACATTCCAATCAGATGCCCCTACAGCTTTTAAAATGCCAGTCATCCTTGTTCGTTCCAAAACTAAAATAATTAAGCAAGTGATAAGGTTAACTACTGCTACAACCATCATAATAATTAATAGAATATTTTTTATTTGGCCTTGAAGAGAAAGCCAATCAAAAATATTTGGATAAATTTCTTTTATAGATTTACTATACCAACTTTGTGGTAATTCAGCATAGATAAAATTATTAACTGTGTCTATTTCTTTGTAATCATGTAAGAAAATTTCGTACCCACCTATTTGATCAGACTGCCAGTTGTTTAATTTTCTAATTAAATTAATATCGCACAATGCAAAGTTTTTGTCATACTCTTCAATGGCGGTTTTATAAATACCTGCAATCTTTAACCAGCGTGCAATTTTTGAACCATCTTCTCTAAAAAAGAAAACAAAAATACGATCATTAACTTGTACTTTTAATTGATTGGCAGTGTAGGTCGAAATGTTAATTTCGTTGCTATAACTGCTATCTTTAAATGAAATCCATTTGCCTGATTTAAGAAATGGTTGTAGGCGTATAAAATCAAAAGAATAGTCAACACCTTTTAGCAATACACTTTCAATTTCTGCCTGATATTTTATGATGGCCGATTTAGTAGCAAATCGCTCTACCGATTTTACTTTTGGCAATGATTTAAGAAATTTTTCAATGGTATCACTTTGAGTTATGGGATATTCTTCGGCAATACTTATTCTTTTTTCTACATTTTGTTGCACCCGTATATGTCCCCAAAAACTAAATACTTTGTTGCTTATAACCTGTTGAAATCCGTTTACAAAACTCATGGCTACAATCATTATGGCTACACTAATGGCGGTGGCACTAATGGCTAATCTAATGATGAATTTAGAAAAAGTCTTTTGCTGGTTAAAGGCTATTCGTTTTGCTATGAAGATAGAAACATTCAAACAAGGTATTTTTTGGTATCTTACAAATGTATTTTATTTAAGCGTAATCATTATACATAACATGGAAAAAGTTAAAATATATAATGTAGTTGAGTTAAAGATGGGGATGGTATGCACGAGCTCCTTATTTCTGCATGGCATATTTAACAAAAGGAACATCCTTATAACAGTAGGTAAAAAAATCTTTAAATTATACCTACTGGGGGGGATTGTTTTTTTTTATGGCAATACAGCTTTTTCTCAATTACCAGATGCTATTTATAAAGACAATATTAAAGCAGTGCGTTTTCATATGTATGGTAATCAAGAATCCTTACCTGTTTATAAAATGAATAGTACAGACCAACTGGAGCTTAATTTTGATGATTTAGATGCCAATGTAAAAAGTTATTATTATAGTTTTCAACTTTGCGATTATAATTGGAAACCGGTTGATATTAGTCCTTTTTTATACACCAAAGGGTTTACACAGCAACGAATTGTTACCTATCGTTATTCTTCTATTTCGCTAACAAGGTATACGCACTATCAAGCAACAATACCCGATAGAAATACTTCATTAACCATGTCGGGCAATTATATTTTAAAAGTTTTTTTAGATGGAGATACTTCAAAGCTGTCCTTTACAAGACGTATGCTAGTACTAGAACAGAAAGCTTCTATTGGTGGTGAGGTAATGCAACCATTTACCCCACAGCTTTTTAAAACACACCAAAAAATTCAATTTACTGCTAATATTAATGGATTAAATACCTTTAGTGCAGCTCAGCAAATTAAAGTAGTTATTTTGCAAAATAACCGCTGGGATAATTCAATAAAAGATATAAAACCAACTTTTGTAAGAGGGAATACGCTGGAGTATAATACAGAAAATAATTGCATTTTTTCTGCTGGCAAAGAGTGGCGTTGGCTCGATTTAAGGAGTTTACGACTGCAAAGCGATCGGGTACAAAAAGCAGATTATAAAAAGAATTCGACAGATATTTTTTTATTTACTGATAGCGATAGAACTGCACAACGCTATGTTTATTTTAAAGATTTAAATGGGATGTATTTAATTGAGACCTACGAAACCATTAATCCATATTGGCAGGGCGATTTTGCAAATGTATATTTTAGTTTAATGCCTCCTAATGGGGTGCCTTATGTTGATAAAGATATTTACCTATCCGGTCAGTTAACGAACTACGATTTTGATGACGAAACAAAAATGATTTTTAATGTAGAGAAAGGGGTGTATGAATGCAAAGCTTTTTTAAAACAAGGATATTATAATTATACCTACATAGCAATTGATAAAAATAACATGGCCAATCGGAATGATCTAGAAGGTGATTACTGGGAAACAGAAAACGGGTACACAATTTTAATGTATTACAAATCGTTCACTGATCGTGCAGATCAATTAATTGGTGTTGGCAAAATAAATTCGAGAACAGATAAGCCAGGGTTAAGTTTTTAAATAAAAAAAAATTCAATACAGAAGCCTCTTAGTTTTAATGAAATTAGGTATTAGAAATAACTTTTACATTATTCCACAAAATTTAAACCTCATTCCTTATCTTTGCACCGGCAAGTCTTATACGGCCAGCTCCTATTGAACTCCCCCAGGACCGGAAGGTAGCAAGGGTAGATGGTTGAGCGGTGCGATGTAAGTAACTTGCCATTTTTACGCCCATAAGTCAATACAGCCGATGCTTTTCATTACTATTTTGCTAATATTATACTTAATTATTTTTAGCTTTATAAGAATTTACCATTTTACTCTTTCATTTATTTTACTTTTGCAGTAGGTATTTATTTTTTAACTAAACAATAAAAAGCATGAAATTTTTTATAGACACTGCAAACCTGGCCCAAATTAAAGAGGCTAATGATCTAGGCATATTAGATGGGGTTACTACCAATCCATCTTTAATGGCTAAGGAAGGCATTAAAGGGCAGGAAGCTGTTACGGCACATTACAAAACCATTTGCGAAATGGTTGATGGGGATATTAGTGCCGAAGTTATTTCTACAGATTTTGAAGGCATTGTTGCAGAAGGTAAAAAATTAGCGGCTATTCACCCAAATATTGTGGTTAAAGTACCAATGATTAAAGATGGTATTAAAGCACTAAAATGGTTTACCGATAATGGTATTAGAACTAATTGTACGCTTATATTTAGTGCCGGCCAATCAATTCTAGCAGCAAAGGCAGGGGCTACTTATGTTTCGCCTTTTTTAGGCAGAGTAGATGACAGTGGTTGGGATGGTATGGACCTGATACATCAAATGCGTCAGATATTTTCTATGCAAGGATATAAGACTGAAATTTTAGCTGCATCCATTCGAAATCCACTTCATATAATCAAATGTGCCGAGGCTGGTGCAGATGTTTGTACTTGTCCGTTAGATTCTATTTTGGGATTATTAAAACATCCATTAACCGATATTGGATTAGCTAAATTTTTAGAAGATGCTAAAAAGTTTGCATAATATCTTTTATAGTTAACAATTTCGCTTACATGTTAAGTATTTACTGTTGATAATAGTTTTATGCCGAGCGCTTTCCATCTGCATATACCTCTATTAATGTTTGCATGCTATCTTTTAAACAGCCCGACCCCTCATCAAATAGGTTATCTTTATTTTTTTTTGATACTTTATTATCTGTTGATTTTTTTATAATTAATCTGACCTCTTCTAAGGTGTCAAAAAATATGGAAATATTTTTCTCATAAAATGAATTCATTGCTTCAATAGTTATTAACAAGCTTTCATATTCGTCTAGTACAGCGTAAATATCTTTTACATTTTCCAAAGAGTGTCTCCTTGGTATCCTATTGAATAGTTCTTGTAATGCTTTTCCTGTCTCATTCATGGTAGTAATTATATCTGGCATTACTTTACGAAAAGATATCGCAGCATTATTTCATGTGCTGCATAACCAGTTTCGAAAATACCAATTGGATTGTTATACACATCGTATGCATAATTAATAGAAAATTTATCTTCAATTTTTACTCCGGCAAAAATGGTGTAAGCTTGTTTGTAATGTGCACTTGCTCCAAAATGAAATTTATCTTTATGATATAGAGTAACTCCTCCTTCATAATCTGTTGGGGCATTAGATTGAAAGCGTATTTCAAAATGCGGTTGAAGCACATTATCTTCATCTGTTTTGATATTATAACTAGCTGTAGCCATGTAATGACGATAGAGTCGCCCTTCTGGATTAGTCGTCGTTTTTATAAAATTTAACTTGGGCTGAATAAGTTGTTTTGCCGATACGCCAAAATTAAGTGTATTTGAACGGTAATAAATTCCAGCATTCGCATCTGCTTTTATTGTACTGCCCGATGAGGACAATAGGGGATCGTTAGGAATGGCATCAGCAATTTTAGACTTGTCTACTTTAAATTGTAAAATTTCTCCCCCCATACCAAACATAATTCGCTTGTTGTTTATATCGTCTAGTTTAACGCTGTATGAAAAATTAATCTCCGCACCAGAGCGGCTTGTTGGTCCTGTTTTATCTGAATATAACACTATACCTAATCCAGTGCTCATCTTTGATAAATAGGTATCTCCAAATATAACGGTAGTAACAGGGCCACCCTCAATACCCGACCATTGGTTTCTATACGCAACGCCAACTGTAGCAAACCCATGGGCACCAACTGCAGCTGGGTTATTAATGAAACTATGATCCATGTAATTACTTACTTTGTAAAGTTGCTGAGCTTCTACTTGGTTGTAAAAAAATACAACCGACAGAAAAAGTATAAAAGTTTTTAAATTTATTAGGTGCATAAATATTTTTTTTGATATTTTTATAATTATCTCATAATGGTTACGTTGCCTTTTTTTAATACACTTGTGCTATTTATTAAATCGTATTTTATAACGTAATAGTAAGTTCCATCAGGCAATGCTTTCCCTTTAAATGTTCCGCCCCAGTCATTTTTATAATCCTCCGATTCAAAAACCTTACTACCATAACGATTATATACCTGCACACTGGCTTTTATTAAGCAATTGCCATTTGTAATAAACCAGTTATCGTTAAAACCATCATTGTTTGGCGTAAAAGCATTCAGTGGTTTTACACAATAAGGAATAACCTGTATGGTAACATTTGAAGTATTAGTACAGCTCTGTGCATTTGTAATTTTTAGGGTATAGGTAGTCGTTACTAACGGCTTAGCTACTGGATTTAAAATATTTGTTGCGCTTAGTGCCAAAGCAGGTGTCCATAAATAGGTGCCAGCAGTTCCGCTTCCCTGCAATTGATAAGAAGATCCTTCAAATATATTTGAGCCAGGCCCTGCATTAACGATTACGCCTGGCAAAACGGTTACTTTAAATGTTTTTGCATTAGTACAATTACCTGTACTTGCTGTTAAAGTATAAGTTGTGGTTGCGGTGGGTGATAAAATTGGATTGGCAATAGTAGGGTTGCTTACTCCTGTAATTGGCGACCAACTGAATGTGGTAGCATTGCTTGTGGTATTGGCATAAAATGATGAGCCGCTACAAAGCGATGTATCGACATGTGCATTTAGTGTAATCGTTGTTTGTACAGTTACATCAAATGATTTTGATACAGAGCAAGTTCCAGTTGTGCCAGTTACGATATATGTTGTAGTGGTAGCCGGTGATAAAACAGGGTTTGCAATAGCTGGGTTGCTTACGCCTGCAGTTGGCACCCAACTGAAAGTAGTGGCATTACTTATAGTATTTGCATTGAATGATGCACTGGGACAAATACTAGTATCTGCATGAGCGGTCATGCTTAAGTTATTGGTAGCAGTAATCGATACCGCTTGCATACTTATACATCCATTTGCATCGGTTATTGTTGCTTGGTAATTTCCTGCAAGTAGATTAGTAGCTATTGCTCCGGTTTGTACAGGAACAGTGTTCCAACTTATTGTGGTTGGATTTGAAAATCCAGTTAATGTTAGCATTGCACTGCCATTGGTACTACAAGTTGCTTGGGTAATGGCAGAACTTATATTCTCTGCATTTGTTATACCAGAAACAGCTAATATAACCGTATTGGGAAAAGGTGCATTAGTTCCAGCAGTTGTAACGTTTGTTATGTTTACTCTTTGTAGCAATTTATTTTTATCAATACAGGACAATGGAATATTTACATAATACATTTTCGGGTTGCTAGGCCAACCCTCTGCATCTGAAGCAGGTGTAGCTCTTGCACATCGTCCGTAGCCAGCTAGTACAATATTAGCCGTGCCAGGAAACCAGTCGGCTAGTACATAATTGGTTAATACAAGGGTACTAGACCCGTCTGTAAAATGTAATCTTACATTGATAAGACTAGGTCCTTCCGTAGAAAAACCTAATATTCTAATCGTTTTAAATTTTGCCGGAGTATTAATGGTCAGATCGCCCGTTTGTGATCGGGGTAATAACAATACATTAGATCCATTGTAGGGAGCCAGCTGATAAGAGCCTGCTGCATCTGTAATGGTACCATTATCGGGTAAGCCCCCACCACCAAATCCATTCAAGGTTCTAAAGGTATTGGAATACATTACTTTGTTTGAACTGGCTACGAAATCCAAAGCAATAGTGGTGGTTGTTAATGAACTAGTGCCTGTTTCAGCAACTACATCATGATTGAAACCCCCAATAGGAATAGGTATAAAAGGTTGACTAAAAATGGTGCCTTGTAAACAAATAACGAAAAATAAAATAAAACTCCATTTTTTCTTAAGCTTTAAGAATTTGTGTTTTTTTTGCATGAGGAATTAGTATTTATAATAAATAGAATAAATATATGAGTAACACTTTGAGGTCAAGTTAGTTTAATAAATCATTTTAAAGTACAATACAGCAATTTTATTGAGGTAAAGTGAAATAAAAGGCTAGTTTTTAATTAAATAGAGGAGGTTTTTTTTATCCAAAATTTAATTACTAATGCCAACTCGGCGCTTTGGATATTCATTTTTGGTAAGTTCATTGAGCATAAACATAGCGAGATCTCCAGCATTAATCTCGTATTTATTTGGCTCTGGCGGATAATCTGCATTAGTAATATAACTGCCGGTTGGGCCTTCATTGATAATATTTGGTGGACATACAAAAGTCCAGTTGAGGCCACTTTCATTTAATAAGTCAAATGCTCTTTTATGTTCTAAACCCACCGCTTTATATTCCATAGGGTAATCAATATGATCAAGCAGTATCGAATTTTCACTTGCATTTAAAACCCCTAAGCCTCCAATAGCAATAATTCTTTTTACGCCTGTTTTTTGCATTTGTTTAATAATATTTTTAATACCTAAAGTACGGGTTCTGTCTGTTTCATCAGTCCCCCCTCCAATAGCAGAAAGCACTGCATCGCAGCCTTTAATGGCATGATATACTTGATCTTCATCAAATAAGGCACCTTGTACTAATTGAAGATTTTTTGTTTGTAAATAGTCAGTGGTATACACATTTCTTCCAAATGCTTTTACCAATTTATCGTTAAACAATGCCTGCTGAACGAGTTGTTTTCCTACCATGCCTGTTGCACCAAAAACGATTAAATTCATTATTAATTTTTGTTCAAGATACGCTATCAAAAAAATTTGCCCAATTAAAATTTCTCACCCATATTTGTACTGTAAAAAAACAATAAAT
>CAMBEI010000055.1 GCA_945865645.1 Chitinophaga pinensis
TCTTACCGTACCCAACATTTCCACTTGTGGGGGAATAATATTTGAGCGGTTGCCCCCATTAAAAGCTCCCACTGTAACCACTACAGCATTTTCAGTAAGATTCACATTTCTGCTCACAATTTGTTGAAGGCTGGTAACAATTTGAGAAGCAACAAAAATTGGGTCAACCGAATTCCATGGTTGAGAACCATGACTGGGTTTGCCTTGTACGGTAATTTTAAAGTCGCCTACACCTGCAAACGTAGCAGCGGGGCGATAAGAAAGTTTATCAACTTCTAATTGTGAATCAATATGCAAACCAAAAATTACCTCCACTTTTGGGTTTTCCAAAACCCCTTCTTTGATCATCAGTTCTGCTCCGCCCTCTTCGCCTTTAGGTGCTCCTTCTTCAGCTGGTTGAAAAATGAATTTCACTGTGCCTTTCAGGTCTTTTTTCATGCCTGCTAGTACTTCAGCAACGCCCATTAAAACGGCCACATGGGCATCGTGCCCACAAGCGTGCATTACACTTGTTTCTCTGCCATTATAGATAGTTTTTACTTTTGAGGCAAAGGGTAAATCATTTATTTCTTCAACGGGCAAGGCATCCATATCGGCTCTCAATGCTATAAGAGGTCCGGGTTTATCGCCTTTTAAAATGCCTACCACACCTGTAACACCTATTTTTGTTTTTACCTCAATGCCCAAAGATTGTAAATGTTTTGAAACGAGTTCGGCAGTAAGAAACTCTCTATTTCCCAATTCCGGCTTTTGATGAATGTCGTGCCGCCAAGCAATCACTTTTTGTTCTATTTTGTCGGCACTTTTAGCAATGAGTACACTGTAATTGCTTTTTTGTGCAGAAGCTATTTGAAAACAAAATAGATTTATCAATGTGACAAATACGAGGGTAGTTTTTTTACTTTTCATTTTTCCACCCTCTAGTAAATGGGTTTCATATCCTTTAGCGACATCCGCTAAAGCAGCTGCATTAAAGTTTCTGTAATGATGCTGTATAAACTGTGAAATAGGTCCTTTGCTCATTTTTTTCAATTTGAAGTAAAAGTAAATTTTTTTAGCCATAAATAGTACCTTGTGAAAGAATACAGTATTTCAATAAATCTACTCATTTATGAAAAAGGTAATCATCCCCAACTTGTTAAAAGCGTTGATACTTATAGCAGTCCCTTTTGCCTATGCGGCTTATGTTTACCCAAACCTACCCGATACCATTCCTACCCACTTTAATATCAGAGGTGAAGCTGACGCCTATGGCGGAAAAGACAATATTTTTTTAGTCCCAGGTATTATGGCAATCGTAGGATTATTTGTATTTTTACTGTTGTCCAATATCAAAAAAATTGACCCAAAAAGATACAAAGCCGTGGATGATGGATTATATAAAAAATTAGCATTTTTTATCGTTGTAATTTTAAGTCTGATAAGTTTTATCATTATTTTTTCGGCAAGTGACCATTCTATTGATATTGGGAAATTATTACTTCCTACATTAGGGCTAGCCTTTGCTGGATTTGGTTGGTATATGCCTAAAATTCATCAAAACTATTTTGCAGGATTTAAATTGCCATGGACTTTAGAAAATGAAGATAACTGGAATGAAACACATAAGCTAGCAGGTACAATTTGGAAGTATGGTGGTTTTGTTCAAGCAATTGCAGCTTTATTATTGCCAAATGAGGCAGGATTTATTGTATTTATTAGTATCACTTTAATTATGATAATAGTACCCACGGTATTTTCCTACAGTATGTTTAAAAGAGGAAATGCAATTTAATCAATAATAAAGATTCTAAACCCCACCTTCGCCAAGCCCCAAAACGTTGTTAACGGTAATTTTAGAAAACCTACAGACAGACAAAAAACTATGAGTAATGAAACTAAAATAAAATGCCCAAAATGTGACACAGAAATTGATGTGAATAACATTTTATATAATCAGCTTAAGTCAGAACTACAATCAAAATTAAATTCCGACTTGGAAGGTGAGAAATCGAAAATTAAAAAACAAAATGCTGAACTCAAAATTAAAGAAGAGGAGTTTGAAAAAAAGAAATTAAAAGAAAACGAAATGTTTCAAGAAAAGTTAAATACAAAACTTAAAGAAGTAACAACTAATATAGAAAAAGATTTAAAGGATAAACTTGCAAAAGATAATTCAGAACAATTTGCCTTGTTGCAAGATGAACTGAATGAAAAATCAGAGCAAGTAAAAGAACTAAATAAAAGTAAAGCTGAAATTGAAAAACTAAAAAGAGAAAAAGACGAACAGAGATCAATTGCCGAAGCTGATGCCCAAAAAAAATTAACTGAAACTTTAAATATTGAAAAGGAAAAAATTAAAAAACAAGCAGAAGACAAAAATGAACTTGCTATAAAAGAGTTGGTGAAGCAACTTGACGACCAAAAGAAACTCACAGAAGAGATGAAACGTAAGCAAGAACAAGGTTCTGTTCAGCTTCAAGGAGAGGTTCAGGAATTAGCAATTGAAGAATGGTTAAAAACAAATTTTCCTCTTGATACAGTTATCGAAGTTAAAAAAGGTGCAAGAGGTGCTGACTGCCGTCATATAATAAATACAAGACTAAAAGAAAATTGTGGTTCAATTTATTATGAAAGCAAAAGAACTAAAGACTTCGGAAAGGGTTGGATAGAAAAATTCAAAAACGATATTCGAGAACAAAGTGCAAATATTGGAATTTTTGTTACTGACGTTATGCCACCAGGAATGGACAGAATGGGATTAAGAGAAGGTATATGGATTTGCTCTTATGAAGAGTTTAAAGGACTTTGTTTTGTTATGAGAGAACATATTACAACTCTTGACCTTGCCATTTCTTCACAAGAAAATAAAGGAGATAAAATGGTTATGCTTTATGATTACCTAACAAGTAACGAATTTAAGTTGCAAGTAGAAGGGATAATTGAAGGCTATACTCAAATGCAAAGTGATTTAGAAACAGAAAAAAAATCAATTACTGGACATTGGAAAAAACGTGAAAAACAATTACAAAAAGTTTTAAGTAACACAAACTTTATGTATCAATCTTTACGTGGAATTGCAGGAAACGCCATTCAGACAATTAAAGTTTTAGAATTACCTGAACCGACAATTGATACAGAATATGATGACGAATAAAAAAATACCGCTAACACATAGGATGGGTTTGGCAAAAGTGGGGCTTTAGTCCTAGTTTGAACATTTGTAATTTCTATCAGCATTTGTACTAAATTTGAATTTTGGTACTTTCTGAACCCCACTTTCAAAAATTGGTAAATGTGGGATGGGTTTCCTAATATTAAAGTACATACTCTAGTAATAGGTGGAATAAACGAAGAAATGAATCCCTAAAATATGAGGAAAGGAAGAGAAACTTATTCTCAATAGTCCTACTTACCTATGCCCTATTGGATACCCATTTACATAGGGTTATCCAAAACATTCAGTTTTAAATTGTCCATATTATTTTAAATTTACATGCTCTTATCGTTTAGCCTTTTATCGAAGATATACCTCCATCTACATGTAAAATTTGTCCTGTTATCCAACTTGCTTTTTCGGAAAGTAAAAATGCAGCCATATTTGCTATGTCCATAGTAGTGCCAATTCTTTTTAGAGGATGGCGCAGGGAATTGGCCTCCTTTTTCTGTTCAGTATTTAGTAAGAAAGCCGCTAAAGGAGTATCTGTTAAGGATGGTGCAATGCAATTAACTCTAATATTTGGGGCATACTCTGATGCCAATGCTCTGGTTAATCCTTCAATGGCACCTTTGGAAGATGCAACCTGGGTATGAAAAGGTAACGCTGTTTGTACTGCCACAGTAGAAAATAAAACAATAGATGCATTGGCTGATTTCTTTAATCTTGGTAAAACCATTTGCAGCAATTTAATTGCTCCAACTACCTGCAGTTTATAATCTGATTCAAAATCTACAGGTTTAATTCTTTCAAAAGATCTAAGGTTAATACTGCCAGGGCAATAAACAAATCCGGATAATTCATCTGGTAAAAAGTCTAAAAAATGGGTTTCGTCTAAAACATTCAAATGATGGTAATGAACATTTGGAATTACAACATCGGGTTTATTTTTACAAAAGGTAGCTGTTACCTGATTCTCGGCCGCTGCAAGTTGTGTAGTCAATGCTTGACCAATACCACTGGAGGCCCCAATAATTAAAAAATGCTGCATAGTTGTTTTTTATTTTTAAATAACAACAATAAATGCAACATTTAGTTTAACTATTATAACTATTGGCTGGGGTATTTTGGATAGCTTGTTTGTTTTCTTTAACTAATATTTTATTAAGGAGGTGGGTATACCACAATATTCAGGCTTTGTTTTTTCTCATTTCTTTTAATGCGAAAAAAAAGCCCACTCCAAACAAGAGCGTAATCAGCCCTGCAAAATATGGTATGAATTCAATCATTTTTGTTATTATTTAGCAGTTTTAAATAAATTCCAAAACCCAGTATAGATGGCACCCAAATACCAATAAATATAGCGGCATTGGCTTCTCCTTTGAAATACAGTATCTCGGAAAAAATAAGCGACAGAAACGCTGAGATAAATAATAATTTATCGGTCGTTGTAAAGTTTTTAAACATGACTTTAATAATTTTTTATTTGTATAATTATACCAATACAATGTAATATAACATAAAAGTAAGGGTTTTGTTTATGTCTGGTGTTTTTAAAAAATTGTAGCTCATATAATTTAGCAAATAGGTTATTTAAGAACCATGCAGCGACATGAAAAAAATATATGCGTTTAACAGCATAAAAAACAAAGCGGGCATCATAAGCCAAACACTATCTTTTACTTTTATCCTAATTGCAAAACCTAGTAGCATTAATATTGAAAGTCCTCCTGCAGCAATAAGCAAAATAGCATGAAACTTAAAACCAAGTAATAGCCCCAATGCGCCAAATATTTCTAAAATTGCTGTAAGTGCTCCTACTTTCTCAAGCCCAAAACGTTTGAATTCCGTTTTCATTTTTGATGATTTAAAATAAGCAATACCATACCCCATAAAAGAAAGACTTGAAAAAAAAATTGTGACATTTAGAAAAGTCATTACTAAACTAATTTTAGTGATGCTGCAGCGATGAAAAGACATAGTATTAGCAGCAACATAGAGGGTATATGTTTTTGCCATGGATTACCGATTTTAAAATGAAAGTATTGGGCTGCTAACATAAGAAAGGCCAAAAGAAGGGCTGGAATAAGTATTAAATCTGGATAATAAATACCAGCAACCAGCAATGTAGACAGAGCTATTTTAGACGCTCCTACTAGACTGCGGGTTAAGTCATTTAACCTGTATTGCTTAAATTCATTTACGATATTATCAAAACGAAATATCCAAACATAAACTATTGATAAAGAAACCACAAGTTGAGCAATGATAGTATAATTAGTCATATGTTTTAGTTTTAGTTTTAGTTTATTTTTTTCTGTTTTTAACAAACTTAAATAACTTTTATTTTAGTAAATTAATATAATTAATTAAACATACAACAAAGTTATAAAGAGTTTTTTACAGGGTGTTACCTGGAAATTTTTGTCAACCCTCTTTTTACATTATTTCCCCTGGGATAAAATAGCTGTGTAATTTATTTATATTCTCATTTGTTTTAGCACAATTTAAAAAATAATTATTCTTCAAAAGAATAATTATAGTATATTATTGGTTTATGTATTATTGTTATTTGAAGAATTATACGCTTCAAATTTATTATGTATAACAAGTATTAGCAGTCCAAAAATTATGGAAGAAACAATAAGTAAAGTACTTAGTAGTCCGCTTACAGAAAAAGATAACCTTATTAAGATAGTAGAAATGATGAAACCTGAATTTCTGATAACCTTGTGAAATTCATCTGTATGAAAAAAAGAAAATAATAGCAAAATGACATCTGCAATTATCAAGATAGTAAAAAACTGTTCAAAAAAGATATTATTAATATTTTTGAATGACACACCTGTAGCTGCTGATGGGCTAATGACGTCTATAAGCCAGTGTTGTAATGAATATACAGCAACAATAATAATTACGAGCACTAAAAAAACCGCCAGAACTTTTTTTAATTTTATGAATTTGGCTATGCCGTTGTGATGCCGTTCATCTTTTTCCTCATTTCTGTATACTTTTTTACTATGTTTTAAAAATAAGTAAATAAGAAAAAATAAGAGTATTGATGCTGCTAGGTCGTAAGTAAACTGCAAGTCATATTTTATTTTAAACCATTCATCCGAGAGGGTCAATGAGGAAAGATCTTTGAACAATCGACGGATAATGATAAGTGTAATAATTTCATACTGCTTACTGATGTAGGTGGTAAAGGACTGGGGGAGATAATGGATCAAAAGATACACTTCATACACTAGTATAAATGAAAAGGGTGTATATATGGCAGATATAGGATTTTTTAGTAAATCTGAGGTTTTGTTTAAAGAAATGATACCAAAATCTACTAAATATATAACAGTTAAGTGAATCAGGAAACTAGCAATGGCTATAATTAGAATAATTGTTTCACTTTTTCTTTTGGTGTCATCTGAAAAAAATTTTTGATATATTAAGTTAAATCTTTTTTTAATTGTCATAATAAAAAATTTTGATACACATTACTTAAACATAATTATTGCAGTAATTGTTTTACTCGTTTTTTAAGTTGCATTTATCTGTTATTTGTGTTAGACATTTAAGTATTATAAGTTATTTTTTGTTTAACAAATATATATATACCATATTAAAATAATAAACAAAAAAAATAATCCATCCTTAATTTATAAAAAATCAAACTTTTATTAAAGATATTTGTTTACTATTGGTCTAAAATCTGTTTTAAATAGAAAATCTTAAATAGATTTTAACAAAATAAACAAAATTATTCATTAAAAAAAATTAACCATGTTACAAAATTTTCTGCAAGTCCATTCGGTTGTTGCAACAGACAATTATGTTGCCTTTACATTTTTTGTTGGTACAATGGCCATGATGGCCGCCTCCGTGTTTTTCTTTTTTGAAATGTCTAATGTTGACAAAAAATGGAGAACATCTATCTTGGTGTCTGGCCTTATAACATTTATTGCAGCTGTGCATTA
>CAMBEI010000056.1 GCA_945865645.1 Chitinophaga pinensis
ACACGAATGACAAATAAAAAACGAACAGCTAACACGGGTTTGGCAAAAGTGGCGGTTCAGTGCTCCGCAGACACATTTGTGGTTAATCAAAGTTTGGTTCTCCGCATCAACATTTGTGGTGAAAATCGCCACCTTCGCCAAGCCCGAAAACGTTATGGGCAAGCATTAAGCAGACTGTAATGACATTGGCAACATTAATAAGAAATTAATACATCTATTCCAATAAAGAACATAATAATTATAGCCAAGTGCAATATTTTGATAATAAGCAGGACGATTATCCCAATAATACTTTTCAGAGTTAATAGACCACGCAGACATGCCTAATTTTGAAACTAAAAACCATTTTTCTAATAATCTTGCAGACCGACCATTGCCATCACTAAAAGGGTGTATCTTAGCCAGCCATATATGAATCATCGAAGCAAAATAAAATATTTCTTTATGGCTTAATTCCCTTTTTAATAATTCATCAATATCGTCAAATAGCTTACTAAATTCTTCCTTGAGAAATTGAGGCTCTACGGCTAAATAAACAGGTCTTAATGTTTTTGAATCCCTAACACCAATTTGTTCTTTTCTTAAAATCCCTCTTTCTTTAACTGGTAATAAAGTTTTTGATAAAATAGAATGAGTTTTAAAAAAATTTGTTCTATTCAATTTATTTTCAGAAGCAAATTTATATGCCTCCATAAGCGTTTCAATTTCTTGTACCTCTTTTGTTTTTTGAGATGTTTTTTTACCTCTATTTCTAAAAAAACTATTCGCATCAAGTGTATTACCTTCAATTTTTGACGAATACAGAGATGATGATATAATATAATATTCAAAGTCCTCAATTGAAAATTGAGTTTTTGCTTTTAGTTTGTTAAAAACTTCAAACCAATCAACTTTTACTTTATTTGAATATTCTTGTAAATATTCAACCGATATTAATTTTAAGTGTTTTCCCATAATAAATATTTTTTAAAGTTGTCGGAATTAATCCGCCAACTAATTAAAACTTGTTAATTGCACCAGCTTTTATTAAAGCCATTTTAGCCACTTTTTCTGCTTCGGTTTTCTTTGTAAATGTACCAATAATTTCGCTTCCAGACAAGCCTCCTTTAAACTGTAATTCCATTCGTTTCATATCTGCACTAAACAGAATATCAATCAGCGTGGAGCGTTTTGTTGGTTTTGTTACAACCCAAAAATTTTGAACTTTACTAATATTATTATAGTCGTTTTTCTATACCACGACAAAAGATTTTAGTTAATAATTAAAACCACATTTGGAAATATACCAGCCCATAACATTGGGTTTGCAAAAGCGGTGGCTTATCGCTTCGTTTGACATTTTTTGCTATCTTTAACATTGGTTCTTCGTTGGTAGTTTGGTGGAAATCACCGCCTTCGCAAACCCGAAAACGTTATAGCCAATGGTAGGAAGACCAACAACATGAAATTAGGACGAGTGGAGCCAGTATAAATGCTCCAGTCCATGTTCTCTGCCCTAATGATACAGGAGTTAATAATTTGGCTCCCATATTTTTTATCTCTACTTATTACTTCTGTATATAATGTGGGCTAAATGTGGACTAAGTACAAATAAAAAATGCAGTATCATATTGATTATCAATATTATACTGCATTTTATTGTGGAGCTGCAGGGAATCGAACCCTGGTCCAAACATATTCGCCGTAAGCTTTCTACATGTTTATTTATGCATTAATTGTAGAGAACGGGCAGGGGCATAACAAACCAGCCAGATCCTTAGATGAATGAGCTTAAGCAATGGTCACATCATTCCAGTACAGCATTCTGTTTTGTTTTTGAGTCAGCGGAAGAACTCGGTAACAAAAAAACCTGTTCAACGGCCCTAATGGATGCTAATCTATCGATTAAGCAGCCATGGCATACTGAGTATTGCCATATAAAATTTTCGCATTCTGATTAAAGTGCTAATTACGCAACGCACTACATGCTTACACTTACAAAGAACTATGCTGTCAAAACCGGTCAGCCCCGTGTGTCCTATTATTTAATCTGCCTTAGATTTGAACTTATTAAAATAAATAGGAAAAGAAATAATTACCTGCCATTTAAGCGTTTATTCTTAATTTATAAAATATAGTAAACCGCTAAGTAATGACTGCAAAATTACGAAATTTATTGATGACTACACCTTTTTAAGTAAAGAAATAAGTACTGATACAATATTGTAAAGAAATTAATATTTAAAAATTTATAAATGTTTAATATAATTTAGTATTATTGTAACCTAATTAAAAAATTAATAAACCATAATTTTACTTTCATGAAAAAAATTATTATTTTAACTTTATTAACGCTTTTTAGTGCGGCTCTTACCTATTCACAAAACATTAATAATACCGAAGATAATGCAGCGATCAGTTTGGTAAGTGCAAGCAAATCCACACTGGGACTTTCTTCGGAAGACCTTAGTAATGTTATGGTATCAAGTACCTACTTCGATAATACCTCCGGTGTTAGAAGGGTTTACCTGATACAGACTTACAAAGGGATTCCAGTTTATAACCAAATGCTGGTGCTTGCCTTTAGAGGCGATAAGCTGGTATCCAATGCTGGTGCTTTCAACCACAGCATAGAGAAATTGGTTAATATAAAATCAGGTATGCCTTCTATTTCGGCAGAATCGGCTGTGCAGTCAGCTTTGTCTGACAGAGGTTTGCAAGCTTCTCAAATGGCAATTGCCATTAATAGAAAAAACAATGGCCAGGAGGTTGAGTTCAGTAACATGGGAGTTTCCCGTGAGAACATAAAAGCTCAATTAATGTGGATGCCGGTTGAAAATTCTAACGAAATTCATTTAGGCTGGCAGGTATATATTATACCCAAAACCACTCCGGATTATTGGATGGTTAGGGTTGATGCTGCCAACAATAGCATTTTAGGAATGGATAACTATACTGATTATGATCATTGGGGTACTAATGATGTTCACGGAGTTGTAAATTATCCTGCTTTTATGATGAGTAATATGAATACAAACCCAGTCGAAAATAATTTACTGAATTTTAAAAAATCAGAAGATCCTTCAATTGTAACAACTGCTTCTTACAGGGTTGTTCCATTTCCTGCTGAAGCACCAACTTTTCCTTTGGGTGCACATGCAATAAGAACTGATCCATGGTTAGCTGCTGCAGGTAATGCCACTTCATTAAAATGGCATACAGGTGCTGCGGCAACTGATTATAATTATACACGTAGTAATAATGTGTTTGCTTACCAGGACAGAAACAATGACAATACTGGTGCAGTTTCAGATGCAGCCGCATCATCAACAGCTTTCCCTAATTTAACTTTTGATTTTACACCTGATTATACTGTTGATGCAACACAAACAACTCCGGTACCTAATCAACAATTTAATATTACCAATTTATTTTACTGGAATAATATATTACACGATGTAATGTATATATATGGTTTTAATGAGGTCACAGGTAATTTTCAGCATGATAACCAGGGCCGTGGTGGTGCAGGTAACGACTATGTAAATGCCGAAGCTCAGGATGGTGGTGGTACTAACAATGCAAACTTTTCAACACCTGCTGATGGAAGTAGTGGTAGAATGCAGATGTATTTGTGGACTGCTGCAAACCCAGACAGGGATGCAGATGTTGACAATGGGATTATAGTACATGAATTTGCTCATGGTATCAGTATTCGATTAACAGGAGGTCCAGCAAATTCAGGCTGTTTAGCCAATGCCGAATCAATGGGAGAAGGTATCAGTGATTATTATGGTTTGATGTTTACCCAGGATTGGGCATCAGCAACCCTTAATACCGGTTTTAACTCTCCAAGAGGTATTGGAACTTATGTCCAAAATCAACCACCTACAGGTCCAGGTATTCGTAGCCAACGTTATTGCACCGATTTTACAATAAACAATAAAGTGTATTTGGCAGTTTTACCTACTCAGGTACACAGCAGAGGTGAAATATGGTGTGCGGTTTTATGGGATATGACCTGGAATATTATTAACCAGGTTGGTGTAATTAACCCTAATTTATACAATTTAGCCGGTGGCGGTGGTAATAATATTGCCATGAGATTAGTGACTGAGGGTTTAAAGACACAGCAATGTAGTCCCGGCTTTATCAGTGCAAGAAATGCCATTTTACAGGCAGATCAAACACTATATGGTGGACTTTATAGCTGCTCTATCTGGGAAGCCTTCAGAAGAAGGGGTATGGGTGCATTTGCATCAGAAGGTTCTACATCAAGTTCTTCTGATCAGATCCCTGACTTTACACCTCCTACTACATTAGGTGCAACCGTTAGTGCTACAACAATACCTGAAGGCTCAAATTTAAACTATGTAAATAGTTTAACTACATGCTCTGCTTTATCAGGTTATACATTAAGAGATACTCTACCCACTAACGTTACTTATGTTAGCGGAGGCACTTATGATGTACCAAATCGGGTAGTTAGCTTTGCTGTTAGTCAAGGCGTAGGAACAACTAACTATCCATTTACAGTTAATGTAAATCCTGGGTCTTACTTTCCTCCTATTTCGCTACTTAATGAAACTGTGGCTTCAACTACTATACCTGCATCTTGGACAACAGCTGCACCTATTGGAACAGTATGGACTGTTGTTAATACACAAAGCCAAAGTGCCCCTAATGCATTTTTTGCAATCAATTTAGCAACTGCTGGCGACCAACGCTTGGAAACCACGTCTGCTATCGCATTACCCCCTAACTCCTACCCTAAACTAAGCTTCTGGAGTGCTTATAATACAGAATCCGGATGGGATGGTGGTGTTGTAGAAATTAGTACTAATGGAGGAACTACCTGGACCGATTTAGGTTCAAAAATGATTAGTGGCGGATATAACGGAGGACTAGGAGCAGCAGCTACAAACCCTATTGGCGGCAGAGCTGCATTCACTGGCCTTAGTACTGGTTTTGTAAATACTATTGTTAACTTATCTGAATACGCAGGTCAGTCAGTTAAATTGCGTTTTAGATTTGGTTCAGATGATAATACTTCAGCCCCTACTTCACCTGCAGGATGGTGGGTTGATGATATTACCTTAAATGCTATCGCTGCTGTTCAAATGCGTTCAAGCTTATTTAACACAACTAATACAAGGGTTTCATTTAAAGATTTGATTACCGAAATTACACAACTCGTTGCCTGCTTTCCAGTTATTGCTACCCAACCAGTAGATGCTTCTGCATGCGCAAGTTCATCTGTTAGTTATACTTGTACTGGCACAGCAGTTGGTGGTGTTACTTACCAATGGCAATTAAGCACAACAGGTATTGGTGGTACGTATTCCAACCTTGCTAATGGAGCTCCTTATACAGGTGTTACAAGTTCCACACTAACCGTTAACCCAACAACTGTTGGCATGAATGGTTATTATTATCGCTGTGTGGTTACCGGTAGTTGCGCCCCTGTCGCTACTAGTAACGCAGCTAAATTATCAGTTGCTGCTACATCTATACCAGGCACCGTTACACCAGCTAGTACACAGGTTTGCGGAACTACTAATAGTGGTACATTAACTGTAGCTGGACATAACGGGAATATCACAAGATGGGAATCTGCAACAAATATTGCAGGCCCATGGATCGCCATTGTTAACACAACTACTACCTATACATTTAGTAACCTAACACAAACTACTTATTTCCGTGCTGTATCAATATTCGGATCTTGTTCAGAAGCGATTTCAAGTATTGCAACTGTTACTTTTGTGGCATCGGATCCTTTAGCTATTGTAGCAGATCCCGGATCAACTATTTGTGAAGGAGATCCTACAAGATTAACGGTTAGTCAACCATTTGGTCCATTAATTATTGCAAGCCCTGCTACGCCAATGGCCGGGGGTAACGGTAATTATTTAGTTGCTTTTAATGTTAAGAATAACAATGCATTCCCAGTAACATTCAGCAGTATATCAAGCAATACCTTTGGTTCGGGTGCTGTTATTTCTAGAGTGTTCTATAAAAATGTGGCAATTGCTGGTGCTCCGGGAGCTATTACCGCAGCCAATGGTTGGAATCAGTTTGGAACAGCTAACAAT
>CAMBEI010000057.1 GCA_945865645.1 Chitinophaga pinensis
CTATTTATTGCAATACAATTTTTTGCATAGCAACCTGATCGGCATTTGTAACTTTAATAAAATATAACCCTCTTATTAAAAGAAAAGTATTGATATTAATTGTTGATTTATTTGTTTTTTTTGAAACAACTAAATTTCCTGCTACATCAAAAAACTGAATCAATGAATTTGTACTATTTAAATTATTCATACTAATGGTTACAAAGTCTTTAGTAGGATTTGGAGCTACACTTATCGCATAACCTAAATAAAATTGCACATTTTTAATAACAGATGTTTGAAATTTTCCATCTACATCAAGCTGTTTAATGCGATAATAATTTGTGCCATTAAATGGTGAATTATCGTAAGCCGTATAAGATAGATGGTTGCTGCTATTTCCTGCAGCAATAATGCTAGCTATATTTTTCCAAGTTCTTCCATCAGCCGATCTTTCAATAATGAAATGACTGCTATTTATTTCCTGCTCAGTTGTCCAGCTTAGCTTTACAATTTTATTTTTTTTTTGCACAGTAAAAGAACTGAAACTAACAGGTAGCGCACCACCATCTAAACGAGTATACCAAATAGGAGCAGTAATTACCCTGCTGCTGCCATTTGTAATATCAATATAATAATAGCCCGCTGCAAGATTTGCTAAATTATTATCTACATAATTTAAAGTACTTCCAGTGGCTGTATTTATAACTACCGCATTAATACCACTGCCAGGTTCACCAAACATTAATTTCATTACAGCAGTGGTTGTTGATGTTGTGGCATCAGTAATATTTACCGAAATAATTGGTGCTCCTGCTGCAATTAAACTACTGCCCATAATTTTTGTGTTGAGGGTAAAATCAACTTTTGTATCGCAATCCTGTGTTGCGTAAACATGATTATTGCGAAAGCCTTTTATAATTTCTGTCTTGCTAAGTGAAGGTGCTACCACAGCCGATCTGGAATAAGTTGTTCGGCCAAAAGTAGTGTTATGATTATCATGGTCTATTGTTGGTGCAACATGATACCCTTTTGATAATAATTTTTGATAATAAGATAAATAGCTTAGCGAACTGGCAGCGTTGCTATAAGTAGTATTCGTTGAAAATGCTGGGCCACTTTCTACAGCAACTCCACTAATGGCGGCATCTGCAATAGAGTTATATGCAATATTGTAAAGATTGTCAAAATCATTACTGCCAGGGTGTGCTAGGGTTGCAAATGTATTTGTACCAATATTATCATTCACTGTTTTAAATAAACCACTTGCTCCAGTATAGTCAGATTTAGCTATAAAATTATCATAATTATTACTGCTGCCCCATCCACCGCTACCTGTTTCCCATCCCCATAAATTATTCATGCCATCCCCATAAACCAACACATGGCCGCCATTATTGATAACACCCCATTCCATGCCATACAACGCTATAAAACTGGGATTGGCGGATGTAAAATTTGTGGCTTGTGTTATTCCCAAACTGTAAGTACTGAGTTTATTGCCCGGATTGTTGTTTGAATTATAATGATTGTGTTCAGATATACCCAGGTAATCCATACACTGCGATGCCATAGCATAGGTGTAATTTTGATAAGGTGTATACCCAGGATTGTCTTTGTTACCATCAGAATAATCAGAATGGCCATGTAGGTTGCCAAAATAATAATTATTAACGGCATCATTGGTTGTTGTTGCATTTCCTTCTAACGGATTTACAGTTAAATATTTTGTACCCCCATCACAATTTTTATTTACAGCAAAAACATAAAAATAATAACTAGTATTAGCTACAAGCCCGGTGGTCAAAAAACTTTTATTGGTATTGATGGCAATAACAATGCCGCCTCCTAGATTATCTCCTACAGTATAATCTGTATTATTTACTGGAGTTGCAGATAAAGTTGGAGACAGACTTCTGATAATTAAATAAGTATCGTTTCCTTCACCTGCATTAAATGCGCCTGCAATAGCAGTGCTTGCAATTGTAAATGAAATATTTGTTGGCTGTGCTGTTGGTATGGTACAGCTCAATAAATTCGTTGTTGATCTTGAACTGCTTAAAGGGCTTGTAATTTTATATATTGGCCCGTTACTACAATTAAGATTGTTATAGCTGATAACATAAAAATAAAAAAGGGTATTAGAAGACAAGCCTGTTGCTGAAAAACTGATCGCGTTGCTTTGTTGAACAACAGTGGCATTGCCGATAATATTACCGCTTGCATAGGTTGATGCATTAAGGGGGTTTGCACTTAATGTGGCAGAGGTACTTCGTAAAACCAAATAACCATCTGCAGCTGCTGCAGTAAATGAGCCTTGGATTAAATTTGCTGTTGTAGTACCAAAAACTAAATTAGTTGGTTGTGCCGATGGAGCTACACAGACTGGGAAACTAGCTGTTGTTGTTGCATTACCCTCTAAATTACTTACCGTAAAATATTTGATACTACCAATACATATATTATTAACTGAAAATATGTAAAAATAATATGTGGTAAGTGGTGTTAATCCCGTAGCTGAAAAGCTTAATGAATTTCCATTAGCTACTACATAGCCATCCCCAATATTATCTCCGAGATTATAGGTAATGCTATCAACTGGTAAGGAACTAAGACTGCTGTTATTACTAATAACAACTAAATAACTATTAGGTGGAGGACTGGCAGCAGTAAAGTCTCCGGCAATACTTGTACTGGTAATAGCACTTAAAACTAAACTGCTTGGTTGTGCAGTTGGTGTTACACAAGGAGTATTTGGTACTGCGGTTACAGTTAAATTATCGATACTAATTTTAGGTCGAGATCCAGAGGCGCCTCCATTACCATTATGGTAATAAAATCTCAACCTTGCCGTTGCTGAGTTATTAAATGATGCAGGTAAAGCAACAGATGTTATACTACCCGAAGTTGCAATATTATTTGTAAAATTTAAAACAAATGCTGAGGTTAGGTCAGAAAAAGTTATTCCATCAATACTTGAATATATTCTTAAAGAACTCTTTCTGTCGCCAGTTGAATTAAATACAGTAGCCCAGTCAAAACTAATAGTACCAGCATCTACTCCGGTAAAATCAATAAAAAAATCAAATGCAGTTGAAGTGGAATTATCTTCTGTTCCAGTAGAAAGTAATACAATTGAATTAGTTGTTTGTGTTTGGCTACTTCCTCTTTGAACACCTCCTGAAGTTCCGGATACAAAGGTTGAACTGGAAGTAGTGATTTTTGTTGCCGAGGGAATTGATGTACTTCCACCAACTGCTACAGAACTGAACCTGTTAGCTCCAACACCCGAAGCAAAATTATTTGTCCAATTGACAATATCAGCAAAGTCTTCGGTGTACGTGAGTCCTGGCTGCGATGTCATAGGCACAGGCGTTTGACCAAACACTGCGTTGAAGAGTATTAAAAATACCAATGCTGCAACAAATCTATTCATCAATTGTTTTCAGTATTGGATATTTGGCTTATCTCTTAATATATTATATGCTTAAGTTTTGCCTAAGCATATAATATATTAATTATGATAACGGATTATTTGAAAAAAATTATTTAATAGGGGCTTATTACTAACATAAATATTAGTTGCAATATAATAAATATTAATTTACCTTTTTTAGCATGGTCACATATACCGGAAAATGGTCACTATATCCATAATTATACGTCATGCCATCCCAAGTTCTTTTTGGATATCCTTTGTATTTTCCTGTTTGTTGTACTAAAAATTCTTTATTAAATATATTGGCTTTGTAAAAATGATAACCTGATTGCGCTTTATCAAGCCATCCTTTTGAAACTACCACTTGGTCAAACAATCCCCAAGCGTCTTGGTATGCAATGGTTCCAATTCCTTTTTTATAAAAATCAACCCATGGATTAAACAATCCGCCATCTTTTACATCAGCCATATTTTCTTTAGCACCTAAAATCTTAGTAAGACTAGGACTAACGGGGTCATCATTCAAATCGCCCATAATTACAACTTTAGTATTTTTGTTAATCGCCATCAAGGAGTCAACAATTTTTTTAGCAACTGCAGCAGCAGCAGCTCTTGCTGGTATTGATCTTTCTTCTCCACCTGAGCGAGAAGGCCAGTGGTTAACCATAACATGAATAGTATCTCCGTCCAATATTCCTTTAACATACAATACATCTCGAGTTAAAAAAGATTCTTTAGACCCACTAGGAAGTTTTACAAAAAATGGAGCACTGTAAATGGGTGTAAAATATTTGGGATTATATAACAAACCAACATCAATACCTCTTTTGTCGGGAGAGTTGTAGTGGACAATTTTTATATTTCTATTTTTTATATTTCTATTTTTTATCAATATATTAAGGACCGTATCATTTTCAATTTCGGCAACACCTAAAAGTGAAAATCCATCCGGATTAATATCAGTACCAATTTGAGCAATTACTGAGCCTAGTCTTTCTACTTTATCTAAAAAAACATGGGTATTATAATGCCGTTCACTATTTGGCAAAAATTCTTCGTCATCTACCGCTGAATTATTTACGGTATCATAAAAATTTTCAAGGTTATAGAAGCCAATTAAAGTGGGCTTGAAATTTTCTTTTTGTGCGTAACTTGTTGAAAATAAAGTAATTATAATAATAATAATTAAAACAGATCGAGTCATATTTAGGTTTTATTAGACACAAAGTTATTCTTCTGAAATTAATTAAAGAATATTTTTAAAAGACTAATATGTTAATTCATGAATTTTATATCATGAACACAATTAAAGAAGTACATTTGCTCACCTTTTTTAACAAAATATTTATGATGTCAAAAATTAAACATGTCCTGCTTTGGATTTTGCTTTCGGGTGTTTTTTTACCGAATGCATTTTCGCAGGCAGAAAAATCAAAAACTACCATTTCTGTAAATCCCGACACAACAATTATTGAAACATTAAGAGAAAATCTTCAGGATAATATCCCTGTAATATCTTTAGATGAAAGTGATGGACAGGATGGAAGTGCACAAAACATTTCTTCTCAACTTGCTGCTGGAAGAGATCCATTTTTAAATGCAGCTACTTTTAAATTTGGTGCGGTACGTTTTAGAATTAGAGGTTATGATGCCGACCAATTTAATACTTACATTAATGGTGCACCTATGGAAAACCTTGATAATGGCTTTACCCCTTATGGACAGTGGGGTGGTTTAAATGATGTGTTGCGTAATCGGGAATCAACATCAGGTTTAAAATCTACCACTTTTGGATATGGTGATTTAGGTGGATTAACAAATTTTGATACCCGTGCTTCTCATCAGCGTAAACAAACTAGTTTTAATTATGCAGCGTCTAATCGTAATTATAACAACCGTATTATGCTTACCCATTCAACTGGCTTAAACAGTAAAGGCTGGGCATTTTCTTTTTCAGGCTCACGCCGCTGGGCAGACGAAGGATTTACGGATGGTACATTTTATAATGGATGGTCATTCTTTACAGGCGTTGATAAACGTTTCAACGATCGGCACCTATTATCATTTGTTGCTTTTGGTACACCAACAGAAAGTGGTCGCCAGGGCTCGTCAGTTACAGAAATGGTTAACTTATCCGGAGATAATTATTATAACCCTTATTGGGGCTATCAGAATGGTAAAAAAAGAAATGCAAGTATTGCAAAATCTTTTCAACCCATTGGTATAATTACCCAC
>CAMBEI010000058.1 GCA_945865645.1 Chitinophaga pinensis
AATAGCACCAAAAATGCCATTCTTTGTGAACACATGGTCACGAAGTGTCATAGTATCGGGCATTAAATAATTTACCAGAAAATAAGAAAATATAGCTGTTAAAATAATAGAACCCCAATTGCCCATATTTAAAGCATTCTGTACCTTATGTGTAATTAAACCTGCACCCTCACTGATACGAACAAAGAAAGTGCCAATGATAGAAAATAAAATTCCCATAGCTGCAATCAGCATCGGTAAAAGAATAGGAGACATACCTCCGAAATTATCTGTCATGGCATTCGTTTCTCTTCCCAAAACCATGGTAGCTAAGACGGTTGCTACATAAGAACCAAAAAGATCGGCACCCATACCGGCCACATCACCCACATTATCACCTACGTTATCGGCAATGGTTGCAGGGTTGCGTGGATCATCTTCTGGAATTCCTGCTTCTACCTTACCTACTAAATCAGCTCCCACATCGGCAGCCTTTGTATAAATACCACCACCAACTCGTGCAAATAATGCAATGGACTCGGCACCTAAACTAAAACCGGTTAAAATTTCTATTGTTTTCTCCATTTCATGACTATCAACAGCCGCTTCGGGAGCAAAAATCATTTTTAGTATAATAAATAAACTTCCAAGACCTAAAACAGCCAAACCTGCAACACCCAATCCCATTACGCTGCCACCGGTAAAAGAAACTTTAAGGGCTTGAGCTAAACTGGTACGTGCAGCTTGTGCAGTACGTACATTAGCTTTGGTAGCCACTTTCATGCCGATAAAGCCAGCTAATGCACTAAAGAAAGCACCTATCACAAATGCAACTGATATGCTCCAGTGACTATTAGAATTGGTGTACCCCATAACGCCTAATAAAAGGGCGCCAATAATTACAAAATAAGTTAGAATTTTGTACTCAGCTTTTAAAAATGCCATAGCACCTTCGGCTATATAAGTGCTAATTTCTTTCATGCGTTCGTTTCCAGCATCTTGTTTAGATACCCAATTAAACTGTATAAAAGTGTATAAAAGGGCTACAATACCCATAACAGGGATAACATAAATCAAATTGTTCATAAGTTATATTTATTCTAATTTTTGGAGTGCAAAAATAGGATAAAAGGCGCAAAAAAAGTCAGATTATATTGATTAATCCTATTAGAAAACAAAGGATGTTTTTTTATTCGTAGGTCGAATTAATTTCATTAAAGAGATCGCCCAAGCAATTCACAAGTCTTTAGCTATCATTGGTTCCATATGAAAGTTTTGAAGCGGCCATATAACCTACTAAACCATGTAAATATACAGCAAGTGTAGATCCATCAAAAGATTTATAATACTTTGCTAGTAAATCGTTGAGTATTCTACTTAAATCGTTGACTAATAGCTAATGTCATTATATTTTTCCAATGCTGTATAAGTTTATAGATTTTTTTCATCGCATTCCATTTCTTAATCTGTCCTTATGAAAAGATTTTCATAAGTTGAAGTTACTAAACAAATTAACACGTTGTGGATACTCAGTTTACGGTACGCAAACATTACGCAAACATTTCGTCTTTATTGGAGACTATGAAGCATTAATTATTTTTTGAAAGTGTTATTAACTGATTATGTAATGCTAGTACTTGTGGCAATATTAAATTTTGTTCATCATTTACAATTACAAAATTGCACAGTTTCATTTTTATAGTTTCATCTAGCTGAGTATCCATCCTCGCAATAACTTCTTCCTTGGTAATGCCATCACGCTGCATGGTTCTTTGTATACGCAATGCTGTAGGGGCTGATATTCCAATTACATAGTCTATTTGCTCGTGAGCAGCACTTTCAAAGATTAAAGCAGCTTCTTTAATACAATAGTTAGCAGATTGTTCATTCATCCATCTTTCAGCATCTTCAAGTGTTAACGGATGCACAAGGGAATTTAATAAGGCTAATTTTTCGGGAGAGGTAAAAACAATTTGCGCAAGTTGTTTTTTATTTAATAATCCATTTGAATAAACGGCTGTTCCAAATTTTTTTTTAATTTTTTCTCTTAATGATTCGTCTTCATTCATTAATCTTTTTGCAACCTCATCAGCATAATATACAGGAATGCCAAGTACTTCAAATACTTTTGCTACAGTACTTTTACCACTGCCGATACCGCCTGTGAGTCCAATTTTTAGCATATTCTATTTCTATTACTGCCTTAAAATTTGCTTATCTTAGTAAAGTTATTATACTATGCTTGCTGAAGTTGATATTTTATAATTGATAGCAGATCTTCTATAGAATCATGCTTACATATATTAAAATAAAATAGTTACAGTTCGTGTAATTTAATCTGTTAAAAAAAATCCGAAATCAAAGTCAAACTTCATTTACGGATTTTTTTTATTAAATTTATATTATTTCTTTACCTCAGCAACTGGCTTATTAATATTAGCTGTCCACTCCATACTGATAGCACTGCGCTCAATTTTAATTGAACTACCCGGACTAGTTTCCAGCATCAGCGTTTCATCATCATTAACTTTATTTACGGTACCATGTATGCCAGCAATGGTTACAATTTTATCGCCCTTTTGCAGGTTATTGATAAATTCTTTTTGTTTTTTTGCTTTTTTTGCCTGTGGCCTGATCATGAACAGCCAGAAAACCAGGATCATTAATCCCATCATAATTAAAGTGCCACTGCTGCCTCCTTTGCCCTGAGGGTCCATCATCAGAAAAATACTTAATAATTGCATGTTGTTTGTTTAGTTGATAAAATATTTGGTTTCTTTTTTATTTTTTTGCTTCTACTTCACCGGTTAATGCTAATTGAGGAAATTCTGGATTTGCATTAGACATTATGGTAATTGTTTTATGCGCTTCCCCAACCCTGCCTTTACTATCAAAAACTATTTTTATAAAACCTATTTCTCCGGATAAAATTGGTTTTTCTGGTTTTTGTGGAACCGTACATCCACAGCTGGCACTAGCATCTATAATTACTAGAGGTTTAGTTCCCGTGTTTTTAAAACGGTAGCTATATTCTACTTTTTCGCCATCAGTAACTTTGCCAAAATTATAAGCCGAGTCAATAATTTGTACTGTAGTGGTATCTTTTAAAGCTAATACTTTTTGTGTTTCCAGGTCATCGGCAATTTTATCTTTACGCCTTACATCGCAAGAGATCAAAATAATTAGGATAAATAAAAACAGAAAATATTTTTTCACTATTATATTTTTTGTAAAGATATTTATATCGTGCTGTTTTTAAAAATCTTCTTTGTTATTTTATTTTCGGCAGATAATTCTTTGTGAATATTGTCTAGCAGTCCATTTACAAATTGCCCGCTTTGAACCGTGCTGTAATCTTTAGCTAGGTCAATATATTCATTAATGGTAACTTTTGTGGGTATTGTTTCAAAGAATAAAAATTCACAAACGCCCATTTGCAAAATAATTAAGTCTAGTGCTGCAATACGATCTGCATCCCAATTCTTAAGTTTTGGTTTTATTAGTTCCATACTAATATCAGTTTTTGTTAAAACAGTTTCCAAAAGACTTTTTGCGAATTCCCGTTTTTCTTGGCTAAGGATATCTGTAAAATTAAAATGTGATGATTTATGTAAAAAATTTAGTACCAATTGGTTCATCATTTCTGCATCATCATCCCAATGTATAAAATGCTCTTCTAGATGATTAATAAAATCTTCGTCGGGCAGCATAAGGTTGCAAAAAATAAATTCTAAGATATCCTTTTCTGTCTTGCTATTCCTGCTTTGCTCTTCAATGTATTCTTTGTATTCGGCTGATGAAACTAATTGTTGGTATATTTTTTTTAGCAGTTCGGTATCAATAATATGTGCAGGTTTTAAATCGGCTACGGTTATTTTAAAACTAGATTCCTCTATAATTTTCCATAACAATTCATTACCGGCTATTTTGGTGTTAATATTGAGGTCGGCTGCTGTTGGTAAATGCTTGGAAGCTTTTTGTCGGGCATCTGTTTCTGAATACCTGGCTACTTCCGTAATAAAATAAATGAGATAGGTAAAAATCTGTCTGCTTTGTTCAATTTTTTTTGTAAGGATTCCCACGGCTTCGCCTGGTTTTACATCACCATTCATACTATCGATGCTGTATAAGGTTTGCATCACTTTAATTCTAATATTTCTTCTGCTGATCATGTGGTAAAGAACTTTTTAAGGCCGCGAAGATAGGTGAAATTTGGTGAGTAATAAATCAGTATTTATATATGAGTAAATACACTAATTGTCATAAAACGAATTTAAATTAAATTCAATGTGTTTAAATTTGACGTATTAATATAAGTTTAAAATCAACAACCCTGTAATAGTACGTCTGTTGACATTATAACAGTGAAAAATTGTCTGCTTAATTTAAGTAAACTGACAAGATAAGGGATAAAGTATGACAGAACTGCTATTTTATGCAATTGGTACAAAAATGGATGTACCTTTGATGCCCGTAAAAATTGGGTTTTACACATTTCAAATAAATTAAAAACTAATACAACTATGGCTAAAGTAAAAAGTGCTGCTGCTAAATTGAGCATTACACCTTTGCACGACAGGGTTATTGTACAACCTGCTGCTGCTGAAGAAAAAACTGCAGGTGGAATTATCATTCCAGATACTGCAAAAGAAAAACCTCAGCGTGGGATTGTACTAGCTGCTGGTCCGGGTAAAAAAGACGAACCCGTAATGGTAAAAGCTGGAGATCAGGTTTTGTACGGTAAATACGCTGGAACCGAAATCACTATTGAGGGAAAGGATTACTTGATTATGAGAGAGAGTGATATACTAGCAATCGTTTAATATACAGTTACTGGTTTAAGAATACTTGTCAGGGTACTTAAACTATAAACTGGCACTCACATACAATTTTCTGGCAGGAGTCAAAAAAAAATTAATTAACAAAAAAATTAAATTTATCTATTATGTCTAAAATGATATTCTTCGATATTGAAGCAAGAAATAAAATGAAAAAAGGTGTTGATACTTTATCAGATGCAGTTAAAGTAACCCTTGGCCCCAAAGGCCGTAACGTAGTTATAGAGCGCAAATTTGGTGCTCCATCTGTAACCAAAGATGGTGTTACCGTTGCAAAAGAAATAGAACTAGAAGATCCTATTGAAAATATGGGCGCACAGATGGTGAAAGAAGTAGCTTCTAAAACTGCAGATATTGCAGGTGATGGTACTACTACTGCAACAGTTTTAGCTCAAGCTATTATTAGCGAAGGGTTAAAAAATGTGGCTGCAGGCGCAAATCCAATGGATTTAAAGCGTGGTATCGACAAAGCAGTTA
>CAMBEI010000059.1 GCA_945865645.1 Chitinophaga pinensis
ATTATTTCTACTGCATCTTTTAATAAAAGATCGTCTGCAAGATGTCCAAATAACTCACGGTAACCAACTGTTTGTAGCGCGTTTAATTTTTTATACGGTACCAATGTTTCTACTTCTTGTAAAAGACCAGCTTTCATCATCGCATCTACCCTACTGTTGATATTTTCGTGTAGTTGATCCTTAGGTAATTCCAATCCTATTTTAATAATATTAAAATCGCGTTGTTTTTTTTGCTGGGTCTGAAATTCAATAATAGATTTACCGGTAGACAATTTTATTTCCAATGCCCGCATCAACCTATGTGGATTTTGTATTTCGCCTTTGGCGTAATAAAGTGGGTCTTCTTTTTCAACTTTCTTTTGCAACCATTTGAGTCCTTCCCAATTATAATCGACATTAATTTTTGCTCTTACTTTTTCATTAACAACCGGAACTTCGTCAATACCATTACAAAATGTTTTTACATATAAGCCAGTGCCTCCAACTAATACAGCCACATTGTTTTGTTTAAATATTTCATTTATTTTGCCCAACGCATACTGCTCGTAAATAGCCGCATTCATTTCATCATTTATAGAATGATGGCTAATAAAATGATGTTTTACTTGCTGTAATTCTGAAGCCGATGGCTTAGCAACACCAATATTTAATTCTTTAAAGCACTGGCGACTATCTCCGGATATAATTTCTGTTTTAAACTGCAGAGCTACTTGAACAGCTAAGGCAGTTTTTCCAACAGCGGTTGGGCCAACAATTACAATGCAAGTTTTGTTCATGATATTATTTGAGTTTGTAAAGAACTCATTTTATGGGCAATTAAATAATTGATTAGGATAATTTTTAGCGTGGAATATTATGTTAACAGTAAGCAAGATTAAAATTAAAACCCATCGTTAGCTTCATCTCTTGTTGATTCTCCTTCGACATCGGTTTCTACGCCATCAACATCTTCGCCTTCTTCGCTATATCCATCAGATAAGGCATCAGGCCTTAAATCATATTTTTCTTCCATTTCAGCTAGGCGGCTATCTACTAATCCCTTTGTACCATATTGAGAGGGGGCAATTCCTTCGGTACGAATAATGCAAGGATAGGTTAGTTTAGATTCTTCTCCCTTATCTACGTTGATTAACTCTATTCTAAAATGCCAAAACTTATTAAAATCGTATTCATAAATAAATTTCTGGTTGGGATTACTAATCTCGGAACTAATAAAGGTATCTGTCATTATTAATGGATCTACTTTATAGACCTTTTCATATTTGTCCAACGAAATTTCTCTTCCCCGTAACCAGTTATCGTTACTTCTGTAAAAAGTAGCTTTGTGGATTGAATCAAATTCAAAACTTTTTAAAATAGCTAAGTGAAGATGGAAAAAATTTTGCGTATGCTTTATCCCAATATCTCGATATACACTATCATCATCTTCCCAATAAATTCTAAAACGTAAAATAGCCATAGTGTAAAAGTAAGAATTAATTAGGTGATTTAAGGATTAGTTAATTTAACGATTTGGAGATTAGCAAATTCCTAATTCCTTTGCCTTAAGGAGCATAAATGCATAAGCTGCTTCATATTCATTTGGAATTATTCCATCTAGGATGGCTTCTTTTATTGCATTTTTTATATCCCCAACTGCACGACTTGGTGATAAATTAAAAGTCTGCATAATTAACTCCCCTGTAATTACAGGTTGCCAGTTACGCAAATGATCTTGCTCTTCTACTTCGGCGCAACGCTGGCGAACTATTGTAAAGTTTTCTAAAAACCTTTTCACTTTGTTTTTATTTTTAGAAGTAATATCCGCAGCGCACAAGGTCATCAAGGCATCAAAATCTTCACCGGCATCAAATAACAATCTGCGTATAGCACTATCAGTGATATTTTCTTTGGTAACACTAATTGGGCGTAAATGTAACTCTACCATCTTACGCACAAATTTCATTTTTTCATTCTGTGGCAATTTAAGTTTGCTGAAAATTTTAGGCACCATCCTTCCTCCAACCACTTCATGTCCATGAAAGGTCCAGCCATGGCCTTCTTCAAATTTTTTTGTAACTGGCTTAGCAATGTCGTGCAATACGGCTGCCCAGCGAAGCCAAAGATCGTTTGTATACTGTGCTATATTATCAACCACTTGCAGGGTATGGTAAAAATTATCTTTGTGCCCAATACCATCAATGTATTCAGCTCCAGCCAAATCAACCATTTGTGGAAAAATAATTTTTAAAAGTCCGCTTTTATACAAGAGTTCAAAACCAATTGAAGGCTTATCGCTTAATAAAATTTTATTCAATTCATCAGTAATTCTTTCTCCGCTGACAATTTTTATACGATTCGAATTTTTACCAATCGCTTCAAAAGTATTTGGGTGAATGGTGAAATTTAATTGAGAAGCAAAGCGAATAGCCCGCATCATTCGCAATGGGTCATCGCTAAATGTTTGATCTGGTGCCAGTGGGGTTTGAATATTTTTTATTGCTAAGTCATTAAGGCCGTTAAAGGGATCGATTAGCTGACCAAAATTTGATTTATTTAAACTGATGGCCATGGCATTAATGGTAAAATCTCGGCGATTTTGGTCATCTTCAAGAGTACCATTTTCAACAGCTGGTTTACGACTTTGAAAATCATAACTTTCTTTACGTGCGCCTACAAATTCTATAACCCCATTCCAACCCATATAAGGTTTGGAGGAAACTAAGGTATTGTCAATTATTATTTGTGCAGTACCAAAGTTTTTAAAAAAACTGACACCTAAATTAGGTCTAAATTTTTGAGCAACTTGTTGAGCCAACTCAATACCATCACCCACACAAACGATATCCATATCCTTAGTGTTTATTCCTAATATTTTGTCTCTTACAAACCCCCCAATTAAGTAGCAGGGTATGCCCAATTCCTCTGCGGAAACAGCAATTTTATTTAGTACCTCTAATTCTTTATCGTTACAAACTATATGCATGTGCTGCAAAAGTAAGGATTAGGCATTAGCTATAAGCAATATACCCAACCTAACAGCAACCTCTTAACTATTAAATAGCTTTACTTAAATATTAAGTTGGCATAAATATTGACCTATACAAAGCCCACACAAAAAACTAATAAATAACAGTGTGTTTTGACATTTTGACTATATATTTGAAAATTATGAATGACAATTTTTATTTGCAAGGATCGGAAGAAGAAATGGAGTTTATGCCAATCATTCCACTAAATGAAGATGATGACGGAAGCACTGATGATCAATCTATTCCAGAGATTATTCCACTTTTAGCTTTAAGAAATACGGTACTATTTCCAGGAGTAGTAATTCCTATTACGGTGGGCAGAGATAAAAGTATTAAAGCAGTAACTGATGCCTATAAGGCTGACAAATTGATAGGTGTTGTAGCTCAAAAAGACAGTACAGTTGAAGAACCAACAGTAAGTGATTTAGAAGACATTGGAACAGTTGCAAAAATTGTCAAACTCATAAAAATGCCTGATGGGGGAACAACCATTATTATTCAGGGACGGAAACGTTGCAAGATTGAAGAAATAACAACTGACGATCCGTATTTTAAAGCGAAAATTACGATTTTAACTGATGAGGTTTTAACAGACGACCCAGATTTTGATGCTATGATTGGCAGTATTAAAGACTTAGCATCTCAAATCATTAACTTGTCGCCTAATCTACCCAGTGAGGCTGCGATCATTTTAAAAAATATTGAAAACCCTGCTTTTTTAATTCATTTTGTTAGCAGCAATTTAAACAGCGATATAAAAGAGAAGCAGCGTTTATTAGAAATAAGTAGTATTAAAGCCAGGGCTGAGCTTTTAATGAATCTAATGCAGACAGAGTTGCAATACACCGAACTTAAAAATAAAGTAACCAATAAAACTAGGGCTGAGCTTGATAAGCAACAACGTGAATATTTTTTACAGCAGCAGATGAAAGCCATTAAAGATGAGTTAGGTGGCGATAATGTGGCAGAAGTAAAAGAAATGTTAAAAAAAGCTGAGACAAAAAAGTGGCCTGCAGCAGCAAAAGATATGTTTACCAAAGGAGCAGAAAAATTAGAGCGTATGCATCCTTCTACTCCTGATTACTCAGTTGTTTATAACCATCTAGATTTAATGCTCGATTTACCTTGGGATGAATACACCGAAGATTCTTATGATCTTAAAAAAGCAAAAAAAGTGCTAGACTTAGATCATTATGGAATGCAAAAAATTAAAGAACGCATTTTAGAATACCTCGCAGTTTTAAAATTAAAGGGTGATATGAAATCACCAATACTTTGTTTTCTTGGACCTCCAGGTATTGGTAAAACAAGTTTAGGGAAAAGCATTGCTGCTGCTATACAAAGAAAATATGTGCGGGTAAGTTTAGGCGGCTTGCACGATGAAAGCGAAATACGCGGTCATCGTAAAACCTATATAGGTGCCATGCCAGGTAGAATTTTACAATCAATACGAAAAGTAAAATCAAGTAACCCTGTAATGATACTGGATGAAATTGATAAAGTAGGTAGCGACAATCGGGGCGACCCCTCCTCTGCTTTGCTAGAAGTGTTAGACCCCGAACAGAATAATAGTTTTTATGACAACTATTTAGAGCTTGAATACGACTTAAGCAAAGTGCTGTTTATTGCTACTGCAAACAATTTAAGTAATATACCAGTAGCTTTACGTGATAGACTAGAAATCATTGATTTAAGTGGATACGCTGTGGAAGAAAAAATAGAAATAGCTCGACGACATTTAATGCCTAAGCAAAAAGATATGCATGGCCTTAAAGAGATAAGCTTTAAGTTAAGCGACACCGTGCTAGAAAAAATGATTCAGGATTATACAAGAGAAAGTGGCGTGCGTGAGCTTGATAGACAGTTAGCTAGCATTATGCGTTATCAAGCAAAAGAATATGTCATAAAAGGTAAACTAAAAGCCACCATCACCAGCAATGATGTAGAGAAAATATTGGGCAAAGCCAAATACAGTAACGACCTGTATAAAATTGCTAACATGCCTGGTGTAGCCGTTGGCCTAGCATGGACCTACGTAGGTGGAGATATTTTGTTTATAGAAACACAGTTAAGCGATGGAAAGGGCGAACTAAAACTAACAGGTAATTTAGGAAATGTAATGAAGGAAAGTGCTAGCTCCGCGCTCACCTATCTAGAAGCTAACTGCAAAAAATCGGATATAGACCCTGAACTATTTAATAAAAAAAATATTCACATACACGTACCAGAAGGAGCCGTACCTAAAGACGGTCCAAGCGCGGGTATTACCA
>CAMBEI010000060.1 GCA_945865645.1 Chitinophaga pinensis
GATCCTGTGTAATTTTAATCGCTTCAACTGTACCAATATAAGAGGGTAATTTTTCTTCTTCCGATAAAATTAAAATAGCCGTTCCACTTGTATCCATGCGGGCTGTACGACCATTACGGTGTGTAAAAACATCTTCTGTATCTGGTAAATGATAATGTACAATATATCTAATATTAGGTATATCTAAACCACGAGAAGCAAGATCAGTTGTAACTAAAATATTACTAGTTCCATTACGAAATTTACAAAGTGCACTGTCTCTTTCCTGCTGTTCCATACCGCCATGATAAAAAACATTAAACACCCCTTTTTCTGAAAGTAGTTTGCTAGTACGCTCAACCGAAACCCGGTGATTGCAAAATACCACAGTAGAACGATTACCTAAAAAACAGATTAATTTAAAAAGGGTTTCAATTTTATCTTTATCCTCACTAAAAATAGTTGTAATCTCCAACATATGATTTACTTGTGCATCTTCGTCTGGTAAAAAATTAAGTCTAACAGGATCTTTAAGACCAATAAAATCTGGGACAGGAACTGCATAAGTTGCTGATGTAAGAATTCTTTTTTTAATATTTTTAAGTGATGTTATTATGTATGACATTTCTTCGGTAAAGCCAAGCTCTAACGATTTGTCAAATTCATCCAACACTAAGGTTGTAATATATTCAAGATTAAAATTATTACGCCTAATATGGTCGGCTAAACGACCTGCGGTTCCTATAATAACTGACGGGGCCTCTTTTAAGTTGTTTTCTTCAGTTTCACGCTTATGTCCACCATAACAAAGTGTAACCTTAAAACCAGTTTGCATTTTACGAAACACATCATCTATCTGTATAGCTAGCTCTCTGCTAGGCACAATAATTAATGCCTGAACTTTATTAATCTCAGGATTAAGGATTTCTAACACTGGTAATAAAAAAGCAAGGGTTTTGCCAGATCCAGTAGCAGATAAGAGGATTACATTGGCATTTTTTGCATTTGTCTCCAATGATGCTTGTTGTATTTCATTAAGAGCTTGAAAACCAAGAGAATTTAAAATAAGCGGTATATTTATTTGCTGCATAATTGCAAAAATACGCTTAGTTGAGGGTATGGGCTAATTGTTATCATAACTCAATTAGAATTGCCACCTATTATAAATTACTCAACAATTATAGATGATAAATTAATCAACAGTCCTCATAGATTTTGTATTTAAAACTTACAACTCAATACCACATTACATTTCTCATTTCCAAGAGTTGCCTATAATTAATATTATGTTAAATAGAATTTTATTAAACTGTAATATTAATAAAATAACATACCCTGTTTTCTTTGTTAGACAATATTTATAATTCGATTTTACCAGTTAGTTTAATATCTCGTGAGGAAGATCCAATCAATATTTCATAATTAGATTTATCAAGTACCCAGCTATTAATTATGTCATTGTAATACATAAAAGCATTTTTATCTAACATAAAAGTCACTTTTTTCGATTGCCCAGGCTTTAAAAAAATCTTTTTAAAATCTTTTAACTCTTTTTCAGGTCGTGGTAACAAAGAAGCTATAGGCTTTACATAAATTTGCGCCACATCTCCTCCTGTTCTATTACCAGTATTTTTTATTGTAAAGCTAAATGTTACTTTATTACCCGATTGCAATAATTTAAGATTACTATAATCAAACGTTGTATAGGATAATCCATGTCCAAAAGCAAATTGAGGTTGTACATTATAAGTATCATAATAACGATACCCAACATATATATCGTCATAATAATGAACAGTAAGATTATCTAGATTGCCTGGGTATTCACCCAATTTTTGCGAAGGATGGTCCTCCAATTTTTTGGGGAACGTAACCGGCAATTTGCCCGATGGATTAACTTCGCCAAATATGATTTGGGCTAACGCATTTCCTCCCTCCATGCCAGGATACCAACTTTGAAGAACAGCAGGTGTTTTATCAAGCCACCCATTCATATCTAATGCTCCACCTCCCATCAATACAACTACTAGTTTTGGATTTACTTTTAGCAGGGCATTAATGAGCACATCCTGACCAAAAGGCAGATTCATATCGGGCTTGTCTGTATCCTCTGCATCATATGCATTATCCGACCACACAGAATAATCATAACCGTGAGTTGAGCCACCAATAAATATGACCAAATCGGAATTAGAGGCAAGATTAACTGCTGATTTTATAAGTTCAGCGTTGGCGGTTGCATTTCTTTTTATATCATACCCTTGCGCATAGGATACAATAGTATTAACAGCTATATTTTTTATACCTTGAAGTGGTGTTATTTCGTAAAATGCTCTTACTTGCGAACTTCCTCCCCCCATTGACTGCTCTCTATCAGCATTATAACCAATTACAGCAATTTTGTTTATTTTATTCTTTAAAATGGGTAAAATATTATCTCTGTTTTTTAATAAAACAATGCCTTCACTTGCAACTTTTAAAGCGATTTTTTGATGTGCAGTTGTATTATATTCACCTTTTAATCTTTTTCCATCTATCATATTGGTTTTAAACATTATATACAATTTTCTTCTTATTTTTTCATTGATAATACCTTCAGTAATTACCCCTTGTTTGACCAATGATAAGGCAGTATCAGCCATAAAAAACTTATTGTAATCAGGATTGGGTAACATATGTAAATCTGTTCCCATTTCAAGGTCTAACCCACTTAATAATGCTTGTAAAGAATTATGCACTGCATCCCAATCACTCATTACCAGCCCCTTAAATCCCCATTCTTTCTTAAGTATTTGGGTGAGCAAATAATTGTTTTCGGAGGCCCATTGTCCACGGAATTTATTATAGGAACCCATTACAGCATTAACTCCACCTTGCTGAACAGCAGCTTTAAACCCTGGTAAGTATATTTCCCTAAACGCCCGGTCGCTCATGTGTACATCAATGCTCGTTCTTTTGGTTTCTTGATTATTAGCAACAAAATGTTTTACACAGGCCGATACATCCTGATTTTGCACACCTTTTATATAGCCTACTACCATTTTGGATATCAATAATGGGTCTTCACTTTGATATTCAAAATTTCTTCCATTTAGCGGCGATCTTATAATATTTATGCCAGGGCCAAGTATTACATCCTTGCCCCGATATTTAGCTTCACTACCCAATACCGATCCAAAGGCATATCCTAGCTTTGGATTCCAAGTCGCAGCCAAACAAATTCCTGTAGGTAAGTAAGTTCCAGAATCTAGTAAATTATTATCTAGTTCCCAATCTCTACCAAATTCAGGCCTTACACCATGAGGACCATCTGAAGTTACTAGCTCGGGTATACCAAGGCGTTTTACACCTCCTGATGTAAAAGACGAATTTGCATGGATCATATACACTTTTTCCTCCAGTGTCATTTTTTTTATTAGGATCTCTATTTTAGTATCAGCAGAAATACCCGTTGTCTTTTTTTGGGCATTTAAATTCGTTACTGTTAAATTGAAAATAGAAATTAATATAAATATCTTTTGGTATTTTTTATTGTAAATCATTTATAATATTTTAAATTAATTATCATTAAAAAAGCAGATGCATAAACTTAGACAAGTAAATACAATCTGCTTTATAACTATTGCTTATGAGAAAAGTAAATCCATTCAATTACTGGCCAACCTATAACTATTTATTATTTTATTGATATACTTTTATATAGTCAATTTCTAATATTGCTGTGGTAAATGCAGGGTCAACTGTACCCCCAAAATTACCACCCATAGCCATATTTAATAAAATGAAGAAATTTTGATTATAAGGTAATAATGCGTTATTAGCAAAAGTGTAATACAATTGTGTATCTACATAAAATTTCATAGAAGACGGCGACCACTCAAGAATATAATTATGAAAAGTGGTTGTTGCATCAGAAATATTAAAATTAGTTCCTACACCATTAGCACCCGAACGACCAGTATAGTGTAGCGTACAGAAAATTTTATTTATTTCATTACCTCTATGTTCCATGATATCCGTCTCGCCACAGGCAGGCCATCCTACATTATTAATATTATCTCCCAACATCCATATAGCTGGCCAAGTACCAACACCAGTAGGTATTTTAGCTCTAACCTCTATCCTACCGTACTTAAATGAAAACTTCCCTTTTGATAATAATCTAGATGAGGTGTATGCGCTTCCATTATAATTTTCTTTGATAGCAGTTATTTTTAACAAGCCATTCTGTACTATTACATTTTCTGGGCGACTAGTATAATATTGTAACTCATTATTTCCCCAGCCACCGCTTCCAGTTCCAATATCATATCCCCATTTGGTGACATCTGGAGCACCATTTAGATTAAATTCATCTGAAAAAATTAGTACAGGAGTGCCTCCACCTGAGACATTTATTGTTACCAGAATAGTTTTACTTACAGACAAACCAGAAGCATTTTTGGCCGTAATAATAACCGTATAATCTAAATTACCAATCTGCGTGTATTGATAATTGATAATTCCTGATGGAACAGTTTCAATAACGCCGTTACCGAATTGATAAATGAAAGTAACGGCATTATTTGCAGAAGCAACAAAAGAAACAAATCCACTCCCATTTGTACTTGGTATTGCAGATACAACTAGGTTAGATGGTACTGTCTGCGTATTCTTAATATCTGTGTTTCCTTTAATACAACTAGAAAAGATAACAAATAAA
>CAMBEI010000061.1 GCA_945865645.1 Chitinophaga pinensis
ACACCATCACTTACGCCATTAGCTTCATTCCCAATAATTAGTATTGCCTCCTGTAATTTTCCCATGCTTTTAATATCATATCCTTGCAGCGATGCGGATAAAATTGGTACATTATTATTATCTTTCAACCAATCAATCAAATCGGTATAAATAACATTTACCCTTCCCAAGCTTCCCATCGTACTTTGTACCACTTTAGTATTATACATATCGGCACAACCAATAGAACATATGATATTTGTTATTCCAAACCAATCTGCAATGCGGATAATGGTGCCAAAATTACCCGGATCCTGAATTGTATCTAATACCAATGTAATTTTATTTGAAGTTGTAATTTTAAACCTTTGAGAACTTTTTTCAAAAATGGCCACCACACTATGCGAGGCTATTAAAGAAGATATCTTTTTTAGCTCAAAATCCTGTACCTCAATAATATTAACACCGCTAAGTGTAGCAAGTATTTTGCTATGCTGTTTTACCCAATCAGCTAAAGCAAAAATATCTTTACAAATAAATTTTTTGCTATTAATTAAATCCATAACTACCTTCGGACCTTCGGCAATAAATAGCCCCGATTCATCTCTAAATTTTTTGTGCAATAAACTTTGGATATATTTGGTATGCGTTTTGCTTAACATAGTCACTATTAATATTTTATGACAGTTAACCCATTAATTAAATACAAAACTTTGCATCAATTGAAATGGATTTTTTTCATTTGTTTAGTTATTACCTCCTGCACTATTCCTAAAAAATTTCAAAAAGGCAAACCTTTTGTCATTAAAAACAACATCGAAGTTAAGCAAGGAAATTTTACTAAAGAAGAAAGAGATGCTTTAAAATTACGTTTAAAGTCACAATTAGACGATAGCTCCAGAATAAATATTATAGATAAATACTTCATCCGTCATATAATTGTTAGTCCGCCTGCTTTTGACAGCAATTCGGCTGCAAAATCAGTGAGAAATATGGAAACCTCTATGTTGCACTTAGGTTTTTATAAATCCCATGCTTCTTTTAAAGCAGACACCTTTAACTATTTAAAACAACAGCGTGTACATGTTACTTATCAAGTAGAAGTAAATAATCCTACAATAATTGATACATTTTTGTATATATTAAATAACCCTAATCTTCAAACGCTGGCTGTAAAAAATATGGACCAAAGTTTAATTAAAAAAGGGATGCCAGTTACAAAATCGGCCGTACTGGGTGAGTTAAACAGATTAGTTGATATTTACCGTAATAATGGTTATTACAAAATAACTTACAAAGATTTTTTAATGCGAGGTGATACAACCGTTGCTGCATTAACAACTATCACTGATGATATTTTTGAGCAGTTAAATTTATTAGCAGAAGCGAAAAAAGCAAGAGAATTTCCTGCTATAAAATTAGCAGTAGTTTTAAACCCTCCTGCCGATAGCAGTAAGTTAAGCCCATATTATATTAATAATATTTATATTTTACCTGATTATATAAATGGAGATAAGTTAACTGATAAATCTTTGACTGAAAATTATATCATTAAAAAAAGTTGCGACACTTGCATTGGGGATACAAGTTTTATTATTCGCTATCATAAATATTTATTTAGAAATAAATATTTAACCCGACAGCTTTTTTTAAAAAAAGGTAACTTATATGCACAAAATGATTTTTACAAATCTTTAAACAGTTTTGCAAAAGCAGGGACTTGGCAAAGCACCAATATATTAATTCAAGAAAATAACCAACAGGATAGTTTACATACAATTGATTTAATTGTTCAGTTAATGCCAAATAAAAAATATGGTTATGAGGCAGCATTAGAAGCAAGCTATTCTGCTTCTAGCAATACAAATAGTGTTACAGCTGCAAATGCAGGAAACCTTTTAGGATTATCTGGCAATATGTCTTTTATTAACAGAAACTTTCGCAAAGAAGGGATAAAAATGAGTAATTCTTTACGTGCAGGTATTGAATTTAATTTTAGATCTGACAGTAATAATACAAAAAATTTAATAAATTCAAACGAAGTTAGTTATACCAATAATATTGCTTTTCCTAGATTAATTTTTCCTTTTATACAATTTAATAAAGACAAGCATTTTATTAGTAGCGAGTCATTTATTACAACCACATTTTCGTATATTAATCGCATTAATTTATTCAATCTGCAATCGTTTAATTTTGGTATTGGATATTCGGCCACTACAAAAAAGAATAGGCAATGGATTTTTAGGCCATTCAATTTTGAATTTGCCCGACTTTACAATGAAACAGATAGTTTTAAAAAAACATTAGCCGACAACCCTTTCTTACGATATTCTTTCAACACATCTATGGTAGCAGGTTCCAGCCTTGGCTACCGAGTAAATAAAGTAAACAGTACACATACAAATAGGCAACATAATTTTAAAATTAATATAGAAGAATCGGGGTTAATATGGGGGAGATTAGGAATTTTTAACCAATATTTACGGCAGTTTGTAAAGGGGGACATACAGTATATATATACTGCAACTCACCCTAAATCGGCTTTTATTTTTCGTATGTTTGGAGGCATTGGTATTGCTTCTAAAAAAGATACAACCCTTCCATTCTTTAAGCAATATTTTGGTGGCGGCAGTAACAGTATGCGTGGATGGCCTGTACGAGGAATTGGTAGAGGGTCACAACCACTTTCTCCATATGGATCAAATTCATTTAATGATCGTACAGGTGATATACATATTGAAACAAATATCGAATACAGATATACTATTGCCCAAATATTTTCCAATTCACTGGTGTTAAAAGGTGCCTTATTTGTAGATATGGGGAATATTTGGAATTTTAGAAACTCTATTCCTGGAGGCGGAACAGATAGCACACAATTTCAATTTAAAAATTTATACAAAGAAATTGGGGTATCTGCAGGAACAGGCATTAGACTTGATTTTAATTATTTTATTGTACGTTTTGATCTTGGCTTTAGGTTTAAAAAACCTGATGTTATTAAAAATGATGGTTGGCAAATACTGGATATCAATTTTAATAACCTCTTTAAACGGGGCGAGCGTTTACCGGATCCTCTTAACCCTGGCAAAACATTTAATGATAATCGTTATAAAAAATGGCGTTACGAAAATTATAACCTCACTATTGGAATTAGTTATCCATTTTAATAAAAGCAAAATTTTGGGTAATTCTGCCAAATAAAAATGCTTAATTGTACATAAAAGCAAACTGCAAAATATTAATGAGACAAAAAATTAAGTAAAGGGATTCGCTAAATCCAAAAAAATCATTCGTGCGTCACAAACTTAGGCAGAGAGATACAAAAAATGGTGAGGAAATATGCTATGTAATCAATTAGCAATTGATTTTTCAAAATCTTCCATACTTAGGGCAGCATCATTTTTAAAATCACCAATACTTGTACGACACAAACTACTCAAGTAACCACCACAACCCAATGCTGCACCATAATCATGGGCAAGACTTCGTATATATGTACCCGTGGAGCAAACTACTTTAAAATAAATAACAGGTAACCCGATTTGGGTTATTTCAAAAGACTTAATATGAATACTACGCGGTTTTAATTCAACCGTTTCTCCCCTCCTAGCGAGTTCGTATAAAGCAACACCATTTTTTTTTATGGCCGAAAAAATTGGAGGTAATTGATCGATATCGCCAATAAATTTTTCTATTTTTTCTTGTAGCATGTCTATTGTAACAAAAGAAAAATCTTTAGGTTGCTCAGGCTCGCTCTCTAAGTCGTAGGTTGGCGTAACGGCACCTAGCGTAATGCTACCGACATATTCCTTCTCTTGTGCCATGTATTCGTTTATTTTTTTGGTAAACTTACCGGTGCATATAATTAATAACCCTGTTGCTAATGGATCAAGCGTACCAGCATGCCCTATTTTTTTTATTTGAATTAAGCTGCGCAGTTTACGCACCACATCAAAAGATGTCCAGTGCAAGGGCTTGTTTATTAAAATAATCCTTCCATCTACATAAGGTTGCTGAATGGCAGGATCAATTGGAATTCTTTCTTTACGCTCTTGTTTTACGGGAGCTTCGCCAGATTGTATTAATTTGTTGGTATATCTTAACCGATAGGTTTCTTTGCGTGCCAAATCTTTTTTTACAAATATAATAATATCTATTGCCTTCACCACAGCAAGTATACCTTAGCAAAGATTAAGCATAAAAAAGGTTCGTGAATTACGAATCTAGATATTTAGTTACTAATTACTTAATACGCCCTAGCAAACAAAACCCTTTGGCTACTTGGGTTTCCTGTTAAAATACATTTCCCCACTTCCAATTCGTTATTTAATGGAATACAACGAATGGTGGCTTTGGTTTGGTCTTTAATTTTGTCTTCAGTTTCTGCAGTACCATCCCAATGAGCAGATATAAATCCCCCTTTTTCATCTAATAATTTTACAAATTCATCCCAACTATTTGCATGGGTCGTTTTTTCAGTTCT
>CAMBEI010000062.1 GCA_945865645.1 Chitinophaga pinensis
ATTAAAAAGATATTGGCAATAGTTGTATCGCAAATTCTATCCCAAGTATTTAATAAGATGGCATCATTCCATTTTTGTTTTTTTGACTCAAGCGCAGCCATAGCATAGGGTAAAAAGTTATTATGTTTTATGTTGCTAATTATATCACAATTTTTTTTCACTTCGGTGTATACACCTAAAACTAAGCCATTATTATTCCATAAGCCTACTTCATCGGGCAGCGCCCAGGTTTGTATTAAGTAATGTGGACAATCATTTATCTCGTCATACAATCCACCATCGCCCCTAAAAACAGTTATCCTTATTCTAGCTACTTTACGATGACCATTTTTATTTAATATTTCAGTTATTTCATTTTGTAAATGATCAGGAGTAAAATTTTTAGGGATTTTAAAAGATAAAATCGATAGACCTTTCCATAATCGAGCAAAATGTGCATCACCTAATTGTAGTGTGCCGTTAATGCTTTTTATTGTTTCAAAAAGACCATCCCCATATCTTAATCCACGGCTATTAACTGATAATACTTTTGAATTTTCGGGAAAAGACTTGCCATTATAAATAAAATATTCCATCAGTCAAATATACTAGCTATGTACTATAGAACAGATAAAAAACTTTCTCTAATTTATTGGAGGCAGTTTTTTGTTAATGTATTATTTAAGCCTGATTGATTAAAAAACGTCATTTAAAATATTATTTATACGGCTGACTTGATAAATTCTGCTGTACTTATTGCATCAATTTTTTACATTTAATTTATTTCAGATGGTCTCTCCAATTATCATATCTACTTGGCATTACGCAATTATAGGAGATGGATATGAAGTACAAATTTACGGTGGCGACTTGCACCGTACTAAAAGGTGTAACCGATTCATGTTGGGGTAGGGTAGATTTTAGTTTAATAGGATACGGATTAAAATCTACATCAAAGATGATTTACTTAATTTATATATACAAGGGGAAAACAACAGAAAATAATGGTATTTTTCGGAAAAATCATAAAAATCAATACTGTAGTATTGTGAAGAAAAAATAACAATTGGAATTTTCTAATTTTATAATTTTATTTGGAACTGGAGTTATTTTATTGACTCTATTAATCGCATTAGTCAAATTTAAAAAAGACAAACCTAAATATTTCAAATATATTTTTATATATATTTTAATTGGATTAATTATATCAGCTAATACAATTATGAACAAAAATAATATTAGTTTTTTTAAAAGTAATAGCGCTTATGCAATTGAGCAAGTGTTATCAATTTTTCAGACATTTATGTTATACTTATTTTTTATCAATGTACTAAATAAATCAAAATATTATAACATACTATTAATTCTAATCCCTATATCAATTATTATTCAATTATTTATACTCAATTTAGTTATTAAAAAAAATGCTGATGTCATGCCTTCAATTGCATCAAATTCATTTCTAATAATTTTTTGTTTTTTTTATTTAAGAGATTTAATGTCTAATAATCCCACCCTCATTCTTTTAAAATCTACAACATTCTGGATAGTCATCGGCATATTGTACTGTTCCTGTATTAGTTTGCCTATATTTTCTTTAATATCATTTATTACTAGAGATGAGGAATATAAATATCTTCGATCTCAAATTTTTTCTATTGCTAACATGTCAATTATAGTTTTATATTTATTTATAATTAAAAGTTATTTGTGCTTAAAGCCCCCGCAGAATTTATAGTCTTTTTTATCCTAATTTCAGTTTTTCTAATACTAGCCCTTGTAGTTTTTATATCCTTAATTATTTACCGATATCAACAAAAACAAAATACCTATTTTAAAGATATAGAAATACTGAACGCATCTCATGAAAAAACTTTACTGCAATCGCAATTAGAAATACAAGAGCAAACTCTTCAGCACCTCTCAAGAGAAATACACGATAATATTGGTCAAAAATTAACCCTTGCAAAACTGTATTTAAACACATTTGATTATACAGATAAATACAAAGCAATTACACAGGTTAATGATGCGGTATGCATAATTGGCGATGTAATAAACGACCTCAGTAATTTAAGCCATAGTATGAGTAGTGAAATTATTTTAGAAAACGGCATTATAAAGGCTTTAGAATATGAAAAAAATCAATTAAAAAAATCTGGTGTATACCAAAGCCATTTTTTTGTAACCGGCGAGCCTATTTTTTTAGACACCGAAATAGAATTAGTACTTTTTAGAATTGTACAAGAAGCATTAAACAATATAGTAAAACATGCATCGGCATCTATAATAAATATATACTTGCATTTTAACAACAGTTATTTATTAATTACAATAGAAGATAATGGAAAGGGATTTAAAGTGTCTGAAAATTATTATGGAACAGGTTTGCAAAATATAAAAAAACGTACTGCCCTTTTAAAAGGTAATTGTAACATAAACAGCATTGAAAATACTGGTACAAAAATAATAATAAAAATACCTCTATATGAAATCAACGCGACTGTATAAAATCATCCTGGCAGATGATCATGTTCTTTTAAGGGATGCGCTGGCTAATTTAATTAATAAATTTCCAGGGTTTACTGTAACTGCTGTTGCCGAAAATGGTAAACAAGTGATAGATATTATTAAAAATAGCAGTGATGTAGATATTGTACTAATGGATTTAAATATGCCCATAATAGATGGATATGAAGCGGCTAGGTGGCTAGTAAAAAACAAACCAGAGATTAAAATAATTATATTAACTATGTATGATAGTGAAATAGCCCTTATTCGGCTTCTTCAAGCTGGCGTGCATGGTTTTTTAAAAAAAGATATCCACCCCAATGAGCTAAAAACGGCCATGGCCATTGTAGCCGAAGGCGATTATTATTATTCTAACCACGCTACAGTAAAACTCGCTTCGCTCTTTCGTCAAAATGCAAGAAACGAATCTGCCCTCAAAAAATCGATGTTGAATGATGTAGAAATTGAATTTTTAAAATTGACAAGTACAGAAATGACTTATAAAGAAATTGCAAAACATATGAATTTATCTCCAAGACACATTGATAGTTACCGAGATGCCCTCTTTACTAAATTAGAAGTTAAAAGCCGAGTGGGCATGGTAATATATGCAGTGAGAAACGGAATTGTTAATTTTTAATACCTCATTACTCAATAAGCTTGTTGTGCATATCAATACATTAATAAGCCCCCATTGGCTTTAGCATCCCCTTTTGTTTTCATATTTTACCTAATGGTTTCAAGAGTACGTATAGTAAGAAATAAGATTTTAGATATTTATTCTATAGTTATATTCTCTGAAAGCAGTTGCAAAATTTTTAATTCTTTTTGATTAAAATTTACGGGGGTATTACTTCCGTAATATTGACGCACATTTTTTTTGCATCAACTTGCCTGCCACTGTGATAATATGTATTTAAAAACGAGCAACCGCTAATCCTATTTTATAATTGTCAAATATTAATTAATCAGTTTGAACATTACCGCGCAACATCGATTAGAAATTTATAAATCACAATAAATAAATTTATTGAATACCCCTTCCCCTTTAAATAATCTCATACTTACTTTTAAATTAATTGGATATTAAAATAGTCCAAACAATTTAGCGTCAATACTAGATATTATCTTTCCCAGATCTTCCTCATTTTCGGCAAATTTATTTTTATCGGCGTCTATAATCAATAATGGACCTTCTTTATAATTATCAATCCAGCTATTATAAAACTCATTCAGTTTTTTTAAATAGTCTAGGCGTATATTTTCTTCGTATTCCCTACCCCTTTTTTGTATTTGAGCAACCAATGTTGGTACCGATGCTTTTAAATAAATAATTAAATCGGGTGGTTTTACCATACTTTTCAAGGTTTCAAAAAAATTATAGTAATTATCAAAATCGCGTTTAGTCATTAGGCCCATGTCATGCAGGTTTGGAGCAAATATATTGGCATCTTCATAAATGGTTCTATCTTGAATAACGGTTTCGGTACCGTGATGAATCTCAAGTAATTGATTAAGCCTACTATTTAAAAAGAAAATTTGCAGATTAAAGCTCCACCTAGGCATGTCTTCATAAAAATCATTTAAATAAGGATTGTGGTCCACATCTTCAAACTGAGGTATCCATTTATAATGCTTACTCAACAT
>CAMBEI010000063.1 GCA_945865645.1 Chitinophaga pinensis
CGCCCTCTAATAAATTTAGGATAGGGTTAAGCAAAATTAATACAGGTTAAAATTTAAATCCAACGCTGGCTATAATATTTCCTCTCTGCTGTTTAAGTGTGGCAAATGTATTTGCTCTATCTGCTAAGCGGTATGGGAAGTTTACATCTTTACTCTTAGCATGTACATAAGTAAGATCTACAAAAAAACCTTTATTACGATAACCAATGCCTCCACTCAATAGTATGCGGCTAGCTTTATAAGCAGTATTTTTATATGGATTTCCATAATATCCAAAACCAAGTCTTGCCATTAGAACGTTAAATTTAAGCTCACCACCTAATTTTAAATTAAAACTGCCTTTATAATCGGTTTTAACAACTTCGTTTAAGGCCTTGTAATAAATTTTTTCTTGGTCTGATATAGTTTCATTGTCGCTGCTAAATCGGCTGCCCATATGTTGTATGTATTCAATATCGACACTAATAAACCCTTTTTGTTTTTTTACATCTACTATTTCTCTAAATACATATGCAGCACTAATAATAGCTTTAAATGGCGTGCTTTGAATATATTTTGCTTCACCAGGTTTGTTATTAGTAAATGTTTGAGAGCTTACACTAAAAAAAGCAATCGGATTTTCAAGTTGTGTGTTTAAAGTGGTTGTTCGGGTATCTGTTAAAAACATAAAAGTAGGTGTGTGAATGACCAAACCTAAGCGAATATAATCTTGTGGTCTATAAATAATCCCAACTCTTGCATTGACACCGATTCCTTTTGTTGTAAAATCATCTGTATATTCAAACTCTTTAAAATGATTGGAAGTATTAGCCGAGGTATCAGATTCTTTAAATATTGTATTGCTGGTATAATTTACCAATGGAATGCCAATTGATCCGCCAATTAATAATTTATCATTGCTGTTGTGGCCAAATCCTATAGCTAGTTCCGAAATAGCTCCCTTAGTTTTTTTTATCATTTCCTGTTGTAATGCCTGCCCTGCATCTAAAATATATTCAGGTGCACCTTTTATTTGGGTAACACTGCCAACTTTAATGCTGTCAATTAAATAAGTATATAAAGCAGGAGCAGAGGAATAAGGAAAACGAGAATTTGCATTTAAAGCTTCATTAATGGAGAAACCGCTTTTTGCAAATTCTTCAGCAAACTGTTCGCTAAATGAACTATAATTATTTAACCCTTTATATAGCAGCTCGTTATTAAAATTTGCAGTTTGTGTGATACCTATACTAAATGCACTACTAGTATTGGGGGCATTGGGGTTGCTGTATCCAAAAACCCAGCCACTTGTACCAAAACCTAAATTACTTATTGTGTTTTTAGAATTTGAATTTCTAAATGATGCCTTGTTGTTATTAAGAAATAAACTGGGGGTAAATACAAATTCATTCGTTTTGTATAAAGCAATGCCAGCAGGGTTTACATAAGTTGCAGTAAGGTCACCTCCCAGCGATCCCATTACACCACCAATGGCCATATTGCGCGCTGTTCCTGCTTGCGGGTAAAAAGAATATCGTATGGCATCTTCAGGTATCTGCGCATATATGAAACCGTGGATTAATAAACAAAAAAAGAGTAAATATATTTTCATGGATAATCTTTTTCTTTTGTTAACTTCTATTTTTTAAAATGGCTTATTAGGTAAATTGTATGCCTTATCCACCTCGTGATGGTCTGCTTACCGAACCTGAACTCCCGTTATTACTGCTACTATTAGACGCAGGAGTATAGCTTCTTGTATCATTTGAAGAAGATGAAGTATTATTATTTTTAGGGATAAAAATTTGTCTTCCTTCAGCTGGAGTGCTGCTTCTATTACTATTATTATATTGTGATGATTGATTAGCCCAGGTAACCATACCCGTACTTTTGCCCGAAGCAACTTTGGGGTTGTAGCCTGTATATGCTTTTAAATTTATCATTCGGGGCATTGTGTTTATTGGAGTAGAAGAAGTGCTTTTCCCGGTGTAAATGGCCCACGGATAATAGTAAGGGTTATAATAATAACCATAATTATAGGTAAGAGAAGTGGCATAATTATAAGGACTATTTCGGTATTCGTAATCATTCCTAAAATCTCTCCATCGGTAATCGCGTATGCCCATTTTTATTTCATAATCAACTGCAGTTGTATATCTTATTTCATTTTGTTTTTCCGTCTTATTTTCATTTTCCATAACTCTTGCAGGCGAATAATAGACATCATCAGGTGTTTGGCCAGCTTTATAAGCTGTGCTACAGCTGCTAAAAGTCGCTACAGACAAAGCAATTATTAAATATTTAGTTTTCATAACTATTTGTTTAAAGTATTTAAAATTGAAGTTACTACTTTTGTGCAGTTATCAAATACTTTGCATAACTGCACAGCCTCTATCAACTAGCAGTAAAATTACTACTGATGTTGTTAAAATGGTGTCAAAAGAGACGATAAAAAATAATAACCACAATGAGTAAAGAATTAACAACAAGAGCAGAAGATTATTCCCAATGGTATAACGATTTAGTTATTAAAGGCGGTTTAGCAGATTATTCTGCCGTAAGGGGTTGTATGGTTATTAAACCTTATGGCTTTGCCTTATGGGAAAATATGCGTGATCAGCTTGATAAAATGTTTAAAGAAACAGGACATGTAAATGCCTATTTCCCTTTGTTTATTCCCAAAAGTTTTTTAAGTAAAGAAGCGGCACATGTGGAAGGCTTTGCAAAAGAATGTGCTGTGGTAACTCATTATAGATTAATGAATGACCCAAATGGAAAAGGTATCATTGTTGATCCGGATGCCAAATTGGAAGAAGAATTAATTATACGTCCCACTTCCGAAACAATTATTTGGAACACCTATAAAGATTGGATTCAGTCGTACAGAGATTTGCCTTTATTAATTAACCAGTGGGCTAATGTGGTGCGATGGGAAATGCGTACCCGTCTTTTTTTACGCACCGCCGAGTTTTTATGGCAAGAGGGGCATACAGCACATGCTACCAAAGAAGAAGCTATTGAAGAAACAGAACGTATGCTGGGTGTGTATGCCTCTTTTGTGGAAGAGTTTATGGCAGTGCCTGTTATTAAAGGAATTAAAACGGCTAGCGAGCGTTTTGCTGGCGCAGTAGATACCTATTGCATAGAGGCATTAATGCAGGACGGTAAAGCCTTGCAAGCAGGCACATCTCATTTTCTCGGACAAAATTTTGCGAAAGCGTTTGAAGTGCAATTTTTAACTAAAGAGAATAAACAAGAATATGTTTGGGCTACATCATGGGGTGTATCTACCCGTTTAATTGGGGCATTAATTATGGCCCATAGCGATGATCAAGGTTTAATATTGCCACCAAAAATTGCGCCATTTCAAGTAGTTATTGTTCCTATTTATAAAGGGGAAGAAAGTAAAGTAGTAATAGATGCCAAAGTAAATGAAATCATGGCTTCCTTAAAGGCCTTAGGCCTAAGGGTTAAATATGACAACAATGATAACAGCAGACCGGGCTGGAAATTTGCAGAGTATGAATTAAAAGGAGTGCCTATTAGAATTGCAATGGGCCTGCGTGATATGGAGAACCAAGTAGTGGAAGTAGCTCGCCGAGATACAAAAGAAAAAATTAGTATGCCCATGGATGGACTCGCTGGTGTAATTGTAAGACTGCTTGAAGATATTCAGCG
>CAMBEI010000064.1 GCA_945865645.1 Chitinophaga pinensis
GCAGTATTACACAATAGGCAGACCATACGACAGGATGGATGTAGATATGCGCGCTTATGGAAAAGGATTGTACTGGGTTGAAATAGGTGACCTTAATGGTAACCGATTAACTATGTGTAGAGTGGTAGTTCAGTAATATTAATTCATTAAATAGTTTAAAGGAGTTGCCTATTAGGCAACTCCTTTTTTTAAGCCAATAAATTATTCAATAATAAAATTTATTAATTAAACCAATTGAATGAATTTGCAGTTGATGAAACAGGCTATGCACTTATTTGGGTTTGATGAATTGGATTGTGTAATCTTACCGTTTGGCAATGGGCTTATCAATGAAACCTGGCTGATTAAAGCAAACAGTAAAAAATATATACTTCAACGAATCAATCATTACATTTTTAAAAAACCCGAAAATATCGCTTTTAACATTAGGATGTTGGCTGATTATTTTAGAAAAAATTTTCCAACATACCTGTTTGTAAGTACATGTACAGCAATAGATGGAACAGATCTAGTTAAAACAAAAACTGGCTATTTTCGCCTGTTTCATTTTGTTGAGGACTCTCATACCATTGATGTAATTGAAGATCCTGCGCAGGCGTTTGAAGCTGCTAAACAATTTGGAAAATTCTCTGCATTATTATCAGGTTTTAAGACTACAGATCTAAAAATAACGCTATCAGATTTTCATAATTTATCACTACGTTTTGAGCAATTTGAAATATCGCTTAAGACTGGCAATTCGTCTAGAATTCTGCAATCAAGAAATTGGATTTATTTTCTTTTGCAACAAAAAAATATTCTTAGTAAGTATGAAATTTGTAAGAATAAATTTAAATTAAGATGTATCCACCACGATACAAAAATAAGTAATGTGCTGTTTGATGAATATGATAAAGGCATGTGTGTTATTGACCTGGACACGGTTATGCCGGGTTATTTCATCAGTGATGTAGGCGACATGATGCGTACCTATTTATGTCCGGTGGGTGAAGATGAAAAAGATTTTTCAAAAATTACCATACGCAAAGAGTTTTATGACGCCTTAGTAAGTGGTTATTTATCTGAAATGGAGGGGGAGTTGAGTACAAATGAAAAAAAACATTTTCACTATGCAGGTGTATTTATGATTTATATGCAGGCTTTAAGGTTTCTAACCGATTATATTAATGAAGATGTTTATTATGGGGCCAAGTATGAGGGGCACAATTTAATTCGTGCAGGAAATCAAATTACCTTATTGCAAAAAATGATAGACTTTAATCCAGGATAGTTTCTTTTACAGTATTTATTTTTTTAACATCTATTTTAAATGAATTACTTATAATTATTTATTTAAAATATCATAAAGTGATTGTATTTTAAAATCAGCTAATGCGTACCGTTTACTATTTTTAATTTTTATAATTTTTGTTTCGCCTACGTGCAAATCAAAATAGTTATCCGAAAAATATATATTAGGGTTATTACAAGTTATATTAACATATTTTGCTGTAACGTTAGATTTGATATAAACGGAATTTGCAGTAATTGTTAACTTAAAATTTGGTTTTTCTAATTTCAAATCTTTTGGGAAAATCGATTCTTTCACCTGCAGTATATCGTCTCTGTATGCTTCCTTTACTGCATACCATGCAGCTTTAGGGTGTCTGCTGTAATCAGTAATACTCCAACTAGTTACTGGCCAACAATCATTTAACTGCCATAATAATGTGCCCATATTGGTAGGGGCTTTACTGCGTTGCACAGCAATGCTATTCTTTAAGATATAATATTGCATACATTGTGATAAATAAACATAATCTTCCAGATTAAGAGTGTTTAGCTTCACAGAATCAATAAAATAACGGATTAAATAATGATTTATTTTTTTAAATCCATCTGTTGCTTTTTGGTGTGTCTCCAAAACTGTTGATCTTATATATCTATCTGAGGAATAGGTAAAGTTTTTTATAGTTGACCAATTGGGTAATGCTTGCATACCATATTCACTTATAAATCGTCCAGTTTTATTTTCAAAAATTTCCCAATCTTCCAATCCCCACCAAAGCCCCCAATAATGACTATCGCCTTCTGTAAAGCTTTCCTGATGTCCCCAACCATTTTTTGGAGAAGTGGAAATATAATTCCTGTTACCATCAAATTCATTCACCCATTTTTTTAAGCTGTCCTGAAAAAGTCGTTTGTAATCATTCCATATTTTTGTTGAATCGGAACCATGTAGATTAAACTGATTTTGCCAGCCCCAATTTTTCCAAGCTTCATCTATTTCATTATTGCCACACCACAGTACAATGCAAGGATGGCGTTGCAATCTTTTTATTTGACACTTTACTTCTTCTCTAACATTATTCATAAATTCATCATCGCCTGGATACATGCCTCCTGCAAACATAAAATCCTGCCAAATCATTATGCCCAGGGAATCGCATATGTCATAAAAATCATCCGACTCGTATATTCCTCCTCCCCATACACGCAACATATTCATATTGGCATCTTTGGCAGATTGTAAAATTTTACGATAATCATTTTTTGTAAGTCTGGTTAAAAATACATCTGCCGGTATCCAGTTAGCACCTTTTGCATATATTGGTTTACCATCTTTTTCAAAATAGAATGAAGTGCCGATGCTGTCTTTTTTTTGAATAAGTTTGGCGAATGGTTTTATTGAACTACTATTTTTATTTAATTGTGGTTGTGCAGCGCATATTGTAATCTTTTTCCAAATTCCGCAACCTATAAATTTAGGACCCCAATCCCACCCAAAATGGTATTGGGCTTTACGTACAAATACTCTGTTGTTATCAGGTAAAACCCATGGCAGTAATGCTTTAGCAAAACTATCTACTTTATTTTGTGCAGATGCAAATTTTATGAGTAAAATATTATTTGTTTTTTTTAAATAATTATTCACTGGGATTGTCCATTCTCTGAACATATTGTTAGCTTGTAAAATTAGATATCCATTCAAATAAACATCTGCATAGGTATCCAGTCCTGCAAAATTTAATTGTAGATCATTTTCAGCAAGTTTTTTTTTATCAATATTAAAAATAGTTTTGTATTCCCAATCTGCTTTATCTATCCACTGTAGTTTGTTTTCATTATCGCGATAAAATGGTTCTGGTATAATTTTATTGTCCAGCAAGTCGGTATGTATTGTGCCTGGTACAGTTGCTTTGTACCATTTATTTTCTTTTTGATTTTTAAACTGCCATTTTTTATTTAATTCTATAAAAGTATTTTGAGCAGAGGTTATCTGAATTAATAATAAAAATAATAAAACGAGTGATGACTTTTTCAATTGATAATATTTTTTATATATTTTATGCTTTCTCCTTTTATGTACAAAACAAACTATCTTACTCCATATTTTTAAAGATGATATTTTTTGAAGCTATTTGTCTCTTCCTTCCTTAGCTTTAGATAGTAGGTAAGTTGGGCTTTGAGTTATAGCTCATCTATATTGGTGTAGCAATTAAATTATAATTTTTAT
>CAMBEI010000065.1 GCA_945865645.1 Chitinophaga pinensis
GCCATTGTGTTAGCAAAACCAACTCACAAGGCGTTGGCTTTAACAACCGATTGCAACAGCCGGTATGTTTTTGCTGATCCTTACAAAGGCACCATGATAGCGGTTGCCGAAGCAGCACGTAATATAGTTTGCAGTGGCGGCCAACCGCTGGGCGTTACCAACTGTTTAAATTTTGGAAACCCTTTTGACCCTGAAGTATACTACCAATTCGTACACGCCATAAAAGGCATGGGCGAAGCTTGTATAAAATTTGATACCCCTGTTACAGGTGGTAATGTAAGTTTTTACAACCAAGGACCCGATGGGGCGGTGTACCCTACTCCAACAATTGGCATGGTGGGTTTATTAGATAATGTAGATGATAAAATGACTATGGATTTTAAACAGGAGGATGATAAAATTTATTTGGTAGGAATACAACGTAACGACATTAACTCATCGGAATATTTACATAAACTGCATGGGGTAGAATTTTCTCCTTGCCCACATTTTGATATTGATGAAGAATTTGAAATGCAGCAGGAGGTGAAAAAAATGATAGATAAAAAGCTGCTTAATTCGGCGCATGATGTAAGTGAAGGGGGTTTGTTTATTACGCTGATTGAAAGTTGCTTTAACCGTAATCTTGGATTTGAAGTTGATTATTCTCCCTTATCCCTTGGAGATGATCTGGGGATAAGGACTGATGCATACTGGTTTGGCGAAGCACAAAGCCGTGTAGTAGTTTCGGTTTCAAAAGAAAACAGTAGCGATTTTAATATACTTTTAGATAAAATAGGAATAACAATAACTTACTTAGGAAAAGTTACCAGCGGAGCAATTCAGGTTAACGGAGAAGATTGGGACCATGTAAACTACTGGAAAGAAAAATATGAAAATGCCATTGCCAATTTATTAGCTGGTCACGAAAGTGAATATGCATTGGCAGCTTTATAAAAAAATAATGAGTTTAGAAAAGGAACATAAACTATCAGTCACTTCAAATGCCACACCTATTTGGGGAGCTTTGGAAGGGGCTTTAGTAATAACCGGTGCGGCAGGTTTCATTGGGAGCTGCATGGTAAGCTATTTAAACCAGCATGGGTTTGAAAATTTAATTCTTGTTGATGAATTTAATAATGAAGAAAAAGAATTAAACCTCCTGCACAAAAAATATTTAGTTAGGGTAGAACGGGAAGAATTTTTTGACTGGGCACAAAAAGAAAAACCTGTAATAAACTTTTTTTTTCATTTAGGGGCCAGAACAGATACTACAGAATTTAATTATGCTATCCACCAGTATTTAAATGTAGAATATTCTAAAAAAATATGGAATTTTTGCACCATCAATAATATACCTCTGGTGTATGCTTCATCTGCTGCAACCTATGGTGAGGGGGAATTAGGTTATGATGACAATCATGATTTAATAGAACAACTGCATCCTCTTAATCCATATGGCATTTCAAAAAATGAATTTGATAAATGGATGTTACACCAGGAAGATCATCCGCCTTTTTGGGCAGGGTTAAAGTTCTTTAATGTCTACGGACCCAATGAATATCATAAAGCCCGCATGGCCAGCGTAATATTTCATTCTTTTAACCAGATAAAAGAAAACGGGAAAGTAAAATTATTTAAATCGCATAAAACTGGATTTAAAAATGGTGAACAACTGCGTGATTTTATTTATGTAAAAGATGTGATTGCTGTTTGTTATTGGCTAATGGAACAAACCCTAGGAGAGTTTAAAACCCTTCAAGGGTTAAACCCTGCCATTTACAATTTGGGTACTGGTAAAGCACGGAGTTTTAACGACCTAGTAAAATATACTTTTGCTGGTTTAAATTTACAGTCGCGTATTGATTACATAGATATCCCCGAAGATATCCGTGACAAATACCAATATTTTACCGAAGCAAGTATGAATAAGCTGAAAGCGGCAGGTTATACAAAAGACTTTTATTCATTAGAAAAAGGTATTGACGATTATGTACGCAATTATCTGGCTACAAACACATTTTTTTAAAAGCAATTTTTAAAAAATAAAGCTCAAATTTCCTCCTCCCAAATATTCATCTTATCTTTACCCGACCTTCAAGATTAAATCTCAAATTTTTCTGGTCATATTTATTAACGGTAACCCTGCCAAAAAAAGGTATAGGTTGGCAAATTATTTTTTATGGCGAAGTATATTTTTGTAACCGGTGGTGTTACTTCCTCTTTAGGAAAGGGCATTATTGCGGCCTCTCTTGCAAAAATTTTGCAATCGAGGGGATTAAAAGTAACCATACAAAAATTTGATCCTTATATTAATGTTGACCCTGGCACTTTAAACCCTTATGAGCATGGCGAATGTTTTGTAACCGATGATGGTGCAGAAACAGATTTGGACCTTGGTCATTATGAACGCTTTTTAAATATCCCAACGTCACAGGCAAATAATGTCACCACCGGACGCATTTATCAAACTGTAATTAATAAAGAAAGAGCAGGAGATTATTTGGGTAAAACAGTACAAGTTATTCCACATATTACCGATGAAATAAAAAACAGAATGCTCCTCTTAGGTAAGGGTGGAAAATATGATATTGTAATTACCGAAATTGGGGGTACCGTAGGTGATATCGAAAGCTTGCCATTTGTGGAAGCTGTTCGACAAATACAATGGGAACTACCTGAAGAAGATTGCATGGTAGTGCACCTTACCCTTATCCCTTATTTAAAAGCAGCTAAAGAATTAAAGACAAAACCTACGCAGCATAGCGTGCGTATGCTTAGCCAAGAAGGCGTTCATCCTAACGTCATTGTTTGCCGTACTGAGCACCCTTTAAATGATGAATTAAAGAAAAAAATTGCTCTATTTTGTAACGTAAAAACCGATGCAGTAATTGAAGCTATAGATGCCAGTACCATTTATGAAGTGCCACTTAAAATGTTACAGGAAGGGTTAGATGTTATTGTACTAAAAAAATTACAAATAAACGGTTATGCTGCGCCAGAACTAACCAACTGGTGTGCATTTTTAGATAAATTGAAATCTCCAAAAAGTCAAGTAACTATTGGGCTTATTGGAAAATATATTGAATTACAGGATGCTTATAAATCTATTCTAGAATCTTTTATTCATGCAGGTGCCATTAATGAATGTAAAGTACAAATTGTAAATGTGCACAGCGAACTTATTACAGATGAAAATGTAAAAGAAAAATTAAAAGATCTTGATGGTCTTTTAGTAGCTCCTGGTTTTGGCAATCGTGGTATAGAGGGTAAAATAGTTGCCGTAAAACATGCAAGAGAAAATAAATTACCATTCTTTGGTATTTGCTTAGGCATGCAAATGGCCGTTATAGAATATGCAAGAAACGTGCTAAACTGGGTAGATGCAAATTCAACAGAAATGGATAAAAAAACTGCCCACCCTGTAATTGACTTGA